>JAZGFD010000115.1:0-17457 GCA_036479115.1 Saprospiraceae bacterium
TTTTTGGTTTTTATATTTCTATTGAGTTCAAGTCTGTTGTGGCTTTTGCCATCATTGTAATGGTATTATATTTCAAACCATCTGGACTATTTGATAAACATTATGTGCGTAAAGTATAGATGATGGCATTTTTAGAAGTAAAAAATTTAAGTAAAAGATTTGGAGGATTAACTGCCGTGGACAATCTCAATTTTAAAGTTGAGAAAAAAGAAATATTCAGCATCATAGGCCCAAATGGAGCAGGAAAATCCACCATTTTTAATTGTATCAATGGCCTATATACTCCAGAAGATGGTGAAGTGATTTTCAAAGATGAAAACTTAGTAGGCAAAAGACCTGACCAGGTAGCCCAATGTGGTATTGCTAGAACATTCCAAAATCTTGAACTTTTTGCTCACATGAGCACTCTAGATAATCTCATGCTGGGGAGGCATATAAAAATGAAATCTACAGTCTTTAGTTCTTCGTTTCTTTCGTTCAAAAGGTCAAAAGCAGCCCAAGAAGAAATCAAGCACAGACTTAAAGTAGAAGAGATCATTGACTTTTTAGAGCTAGAGTCAAGCAGAGATCAACTGGTATCAAATCTTCCTTATGGCAAACAAAAATTAGTTGAATTGGGCAGAGCACTTTCCTTAGAACCTGAGTTACTACTTCTTGACGAACCTGCAGCTGGGTTAACGCAAGAGGAGAAAGAAGAGATGATATTTTGGATTAAAGATATCAGAGATATTTTGGGTATCACAGTAGTATTAATAGAGCATAATATGCAAATGGTAAAGAACATATCAGATCGAATATTAGCTATCAATTTCGGGAAACCCATTACTGATGGTAAGCCACATGAGGTATTGGCACATCCAGAAGTAAAAATGGCATATTTAGGAGAAGATGTAAATGAGCAAGCATGAGTGATCCAATTTTAAAAGTAAAAAACATAGAGACCTATTACCAAAAAGTAAGAGCGCTGCATGGCGTATCATTTGAAATCCAAAAAGGATCAATTACCACTATTTTGGGTAATAACGGAGCTGGAAAAACCACAGTGCTTAATACCATCATGGGCCTACTAAATGATCAACCAGACAAAGGAACTATCCTTCTCAATGGTAATC
Source organism: Saprospiraceae bacterium (assembly GCA_036479115.1). Taxonomy (GTDB): domain Bacteria; phylum Bacteroidota; class Bacteroidia; order Chitinophagales; family Saprospiraceae; genus UBA7328. The sequence goes on from JAZGFD010000115.1 coordinate 1,113, forward strand.
GTATAGATGGGAAAGAAACCGAAAAAATAGTGCGTTTGGGTGTAGGTTATGTGCCAGAAGGAAGAGAGATATTTGATGAATTAACTGTAAAGGAAAACCTGCAAGTAGGCGCCTTTCTCAGAAGGGATGTGAAAGGTGTAAAAGCTGATATGAGTCGAATGTTTGACTATTTTCCTATTTTAAGAGAGAGAGAAGGGCAGCAAGCAGGCACACTTTCTGGTGGCGAGCAGCAGATGTTAGCGATATCAAGAGCATTGATGAATAGGCCACATCTTTTGCTTATGGATGAGCCATCATTGGGGCTATCTCCTGCATTGGTAAAAATGATATTCGAAATAATTCCCACGATAAGGGACGAGGGTATAACAGTATTATTAGTCGAACAAAATGCTAATATGGCTTTGAAAGTAGCAGATTTTGGGTATATCATGGAGAATGGTAGATTCGTAACATCAGGAAGCAGTAAGGACTTAAGAGAAGATGAAGATGTGAAGGAGTTCTACCTAGGTATAAAACTAGAAGAGTCAGTAAAAGGAGAACAACGTTACAAAAGAAAACGGCGATGGGGATGATTCTGAAAAAATAGATCAGTATTCAATTAATAAAACAATGGCAAAAGTCAATTCATATATAGTGCCCCATCAGTTTAAAATAATAGCTGATGCCATGGGCAGTAAAGTAGCGATGAGGCATAAAAAGTATGGCTTGTGGCAGGAGATAACATGGAAAAAATATTATGATGAATCACTAAAACTAGCCTCTTCACTTATTGAAATTGGTGTACAAAAAGGTGATTTTGTAGGAATATTAGGTGAAAATAGTCCTCAATGGCTCTTCATTGATATGGCATCACAGATGGTGGGTGCTACCTCAGTGGGTATCTATACTACCAATGCTTGGACTCAAGTAAAATATGCTGTAACCCATGCTGAGTGCAAGGTCTTATTCGCTGAAGATGAAGAGCAAGTGGACAAATGGCTAAGATTTAGGGGTGATGTTCTTTTTTTAAAAAAAGTAGTGTATTGGGAAGACAAAGGACTGACTTCAATAAATGATAATCATCTAATAAGGTTTGAGGATTTAATGCAAATAGGCAATAATAATCTAGAAAAAAACCGAGAGGTAATATCAGAACGTACTCATGCTATAAAAGAGGATGATACGGCCATTCTTGTATTTACTTCAGGTACTACTGGCAATCCCAAAGCAGCCATGTTGACCAATAAAAACCTACTCTGGTCTGCTGAAACTATTGCCAATATTGACAATGGATCGCTAATTAGGAAAAATGAGGAGATTATGTCTTTTTTACCATTGTGCCACATCTTTGAAAGGACTTTTAGTGTATACCTTCATTTGGTGATGGGGTATACCATTAATTTTGCGGAGAGCATTACTACGGTACCCCAAAACCTCAGAGAGATTCACCCTACTATAGGCTACGCAGTACCTAGAATATGGGAAAAATATCATTCTAAGATTTATCTCCAAATGGAAGATGCCGATTGGTTTAATAAGCAAATATATAATTGGGCCCTTGGGGTAGCGACAAAATACCAGAAGGCGGAGGAGGCAGGAACGTCTCCTGGGATGATGACAAAAATAGGAAACTATTTGGCACAAAAAAGTGTATTCTACTTCCTTAAAGAAAGACTGGGAATGGAAAAAATGAGATATGGATTGAGCGGCGCGGCTCCTATATCTCCTGATATATTAAGGTTTTTTAAGACTATTGGGCTCACTCTGGTAGAAGGATATGGCATGACCGAAACATCAGCGACTATCTCATTTTCAACCATTAACACTCACAAATTTGGGACAGTAGGAAAACCCATACCAGGATCAAAATTAGTAATTGCTGAGGACGGAGAAATTTTATCAAAACATCAAGGAATTTTTAAAGGTTATTATAAAAACTTACAAGCCACTAAAGAAACGCTGATAGAAGGATGGATGCACACTGGAGATATTGGCGAAGTAGATGAAGATGGCTATGTAAAAATTGTGGATCGTAAGAAAGATCTTATCATCACTGCAGGTGGGAAAAATATAGCTCCGCAATACATAGAGAACAAACTAAAATTCAGCCCTTTTATTAATGATGCCATTGTAATTGGGGATAGGAGAAAATTCCTTTCAGCGATCTTGGTCTTAGATGAAGAGAATATTAACAAATATGCCCAAGACAATAAAATTCAGTATTCTACATATGCAGATTTGGCCGAAAATGAGGACATTCTAAAACTTCTGGATAAGGAGGTGAAAAATGTCAACACATCATTGGCCAATGTGCAAAATATTAGAAAATACAAAGTCCTCAACAAGAGACTCTATCAAGAAGATGGAGAAATGACACCTACCATGAAAGTAAAGAGAAACTATATTAATGAAACATATAGCGATCTGATTGAGTCTATATACAGTGGTTGAACTAAAACTCATTAAAAAATCACAGTTCTTGTTTAACCAAAATATACTTATAACTTTAAATTTGACAAAAATCAATAATATGAAAAAAACACTAATAGTAACTGGATTGTTAATCTCTTTGAGCATTCTCATATGGTCATGTGGCGGAAACAATACCAGTACCACTACAGAATCAGATACAGGTAATACCACTGGAACAACAGATACAGAAATAAAAATAGGCTCATTTGGCCCTCTTACAGGCCCTGCAGCCTTGTGGGGAAATATAATGAAAGGTATGGATGCATACTTTAAAATGATAAATGAAGAAGGAGGAATCAATGGCAGGCAAATTACTTTTATTATGAAAGACGATGCATACGACCCTTCTCGTACTGTGCCTGGTGTTAGATCATTAGTGCAAAGAGATGAAGTATTTGCCTTTGTGGGAGGGATAGGCACTGCTCCTTGTATGTCAGTAATGGACTATATAGTGGAAGAAAACATCCCATGGATTTCTCCTATTACAGGAGCCACCCACTGGTCGATACCGCTAAAGAATAATATTTTCAGTGTGCTACCTTATTATATTGATGAAGCCATCATACAAACGCAATATGCAATAGAAAAATTAGGTGCGCAGAAAATTGGTATCATTTACCAAAATGATGATGTAGGGAAAAGTGCTTTGGTAGGTGCCCGAAGTGTGCTAAAAACTAAGGGTATGGACTTTGTGGCTGAGGTGCCTGTAGAAATTACTGATACTGATCTCAATTCACATATTGCCCGATTAAAAGACAGTGGTGCTGATGTTGTATTGTTATGGACATTACCTAGACAAGGTGTAATAACTGTAACAAGTGCTAATGTAATTGGCTATAAGCCGCAGTGGATTGCCTCTTTCATATTGTCAGATATGGCTTTGATGCACGATCTGACTAAAGGAGCATGGAAAGGGGTAATATTTGGAACTTTCGCCACTCCTCCTTATGATTATACCAATAAAAAGATAGTAAAATACAAAGCTGCTTTGGCAAAATACTATCCTGATGTAAGGTGGGGAGTATTTTCTTTCGCAGGATTTATGTATGGCGAGCCATTCATTGAAGGACTTAAAAGATGCGGTAAAGACCTTACTAGAAAAAATCTTATTGACGCAATGAATAGCATAAAAAACTATGATCTCATTGGTGCAAGCCTTTCTTTTAGTGAAGACAATCACCAAGGGTTACGATCTATGCAGCTTTTAAGATGTACAGATGCCGAAGAATATGAGATTGTGTCTGAATTGATATCAAGTACATCTGATATAAAAGCACTTGTACAACAATTAGAACATATGTGATTGTATTATTCATAGATGAAGTACAAGATTAAAAATTAAGCACTACATAACTACTCCGGTCGGCGCTCTTGAGGCCTGTCTGTCAATCAGGCAGGTATAAAATTATTATCTTTTTACCAGATAAAGCTCATTTTTAAGGCGTAGCAAAGCTATGGTGTAAAAAAATAGCTGAAACATGGCATAAAAAAAACTTTTTTTATCCAAAATTGGCTCCGCCTGAGTAGTAACAGCTCTACTCATACTATAATTTTACTTCATTCTTTATCCTGACCTATTTGATTGTAATGGCTATCCAATATTGGAATACTAGATCAAAGAAAGTATATTTTTTATCTGTTGTAATTGCTCGACCCGGGATTTATCTTTTGATTGGTTTTTGTAAGTACTCTATATCATCTGTAACCAGAAATATTTATCATCATTTTTGGTTAAAAATGCCGCTAAATCACAGCAATCGCTACTCAAACCATAAGCGGTGCTCTTGGCTATTCAGCTTAAAGGCCTTCAGCCTTTCTATAATGATAACAAAATTGATTACTTACTGATTTTTATATCATATACTCCATTTTCTTGTTTGCTAAAGTATTTGAGAACAATCACATTGTCTTTGTCGCTAGGTAGTGTTACCCACATTGTCTCAATATTGCCTCCTTCTAACCTACTTCACTCCTTTCAGTATTCCTGATTTTACACTGGCTACACTATCTACTGTAGTCCATGCTACAATTAAGTCATCTCTTACAAATTCTATTCTTGGGAATCCACTTTGGCGTGATTTATCTGTTGTAAACAAGGGCAATTTGTCTAATACTCCTTTGCTTTTATGTACTCTACATAACATCACCACAGCAGCATCATCTTGGTTATATTCTACCCAACTCACTAACACTTCTTGATCATTTACTTTTAAGAGGTCTACCCTACCCATAGGATTGCCATTATCTATTTTGATAGGTATACCAAAATTATCGCCATTATCGTAGGAAAAAGCCACAAGTACTTGAGGATCTTGATGAGCCATTGTAAACCAAGCTACTGCAACCATTGAATCTTGGGCAACCACAACAGGGCCATTCACCGGACATCCATTTATTTCCCATCTATCATTATGCACGGAATGAGCTTGAAGCCATTTTCCATTTTCTCTCCTAGAAATATAGATGTCCCTTATTTCTCCATCTGATCTATTGCGATATACTACAACAGGCCCTTTATCAGTCATAGCCGCACTGGTCTGACAGCAATCGCATACTTTATTATCAATTTCTTCATCATAATATTTAGTACCATTGATGTCAATCTCTGATGCCCTGAGGCTCATTGCTCCATGATGCAAGTGCCCTTCATCTGAGTTTAAATTCGCATTTTCTAGCTTGGTATTCCTTCCATCAAGCCAAGTCACAAACAAGTGTCCAGAATTCAATGGGAGGAGGCTCACAAATCCATGCTCGGCTGATATACCATCATCATGTATCACAAATGGTTCTTCCCAAGACTCACCTGCATCTCTTGATTGAGATACCTTCACATCATAATCATAAGTCCCTTCTGCACTCTTCTGTAGCCAATGTGAAGCCATATACCCTTTAGTATTGCCTCGGTAGCTTGCCAATGAAGGAAAATCTGCCCAATTAACAAACCAGTTGTCACCTGATGCAATCAATTTTGGTTTGGACCATTCCCGAAGCTGGTTATTATCTCCATCCATTTTACTGAAAAGCAGACTTACTTTATCCTTGTCATATTCTAACCAAGATATAATTACATCACCATTTGCGGCAACATGCAGGTTGGGTTCGCCTCCATGTTTAGAGTGTGTCGGAATTTCTTCCCATCTATACTTTGTCCTATCTTTTACCTCACAAGACAAAGTTAAAACGGCAATTGTCATTATCAAAAATGGGGTTAGAAATTGCATTATTAAAAATTTTTTATTGAAGCTGATGATAAGCCTAAGTTATCAAACAAACTCTGAGTTTGAAAGATACGGTCCATTTTCTTAGACCTTAAGAAAACTTAGTTGTAAGATTTTTAAACCAACCAAGATAATGATAAGAGCTATTGTAACTACTCAATAGCTTGTGTGACCAGAAAGATTTATCTACTTTACCAAGGGCGTTGCTCTTGGCTATTCAGCTTAAAGGTCTTCAGCCTTTCTATAATGATAACAAAATTGCGTACTTACTACTTTTAACACACGTTATTAAACAACTTCAACATATTATTACCTCTCTAAGGTAATTCACGACAATCTGAAATGCACCCAAAACCAGTTATATCCTAAGTTATTTTTTATAAAAAAATAGAATACCTGACTCTTAAATACACCCTTTTTTACAAAATAATGCCAATACTTCTTATTGTATTGTTACAATAACTATATTCATATTTATTTCCCTGTTAATCCAATCATTCGTCTGGACTCTCCTTCCATCTATCGAAATATTTTGCAAAATTATTCAAATCATTTGTAATTACGAATAGTTTCGTATAACATTGCAGTACGAATGAATTCGTAGTAATAATACTTTTATCCTGAAACGTCATCATGAAATGGGCATAGACCAATCTAAAGCGCTCAATATCAGCCTTTAGATTCGGTTTATTCCTTTTTGTGAAAAAATATACTAACAACAACTTTACACCATGAAAAAGTCACAGAATCCTACAGAATCAGAAATGGAAATCTTACAAATTCTTTGGCACAATGGATCATGTACTGTAAGAGAAGTAAATGAGGTTCTTTCAGAAAAAAAGGATGTAGGGTATACTACTACATTAAAAATTATGCAAATCATGGCTGATAAAAATATTGTACTAAGAGACACTTCCAGTAGAACACACATCTATACTGCTGCCATAGACCAGAAGAATACGCAACAATCTATGCTAAATAAATTCATCACAAATACATTTGCAGGATCAGCTTCTTCTTTGGTATTACAGGCTTTGGGCAATCATAAAACAAATGACGACGAATTGAAAGAAATAAAAAGCCTTATTGAGAAAATAGAAAAAGGACACCAATGATAGATTTTATAACTAATCTTCTCTCCTCATCAATTCTTTACAATATTGTTCTCACTATTTTACATTCTCTATGGCAAGGAGCATTATTGGCACTTCTCATGAATGTATATTTAAGATATAACAGTAATAATTCTCCCACATTTAGATACAATGTAGCATTCAGCACCTTGATGCTCATGGGTATATCCGTACTATCTACTTTTTCTTATTACGCACTTAATTTATCATGGGGAGAAAAGACTCGAGAAGGTGTACTTATAGCAGCCCACAATTCAATAGTTACAGACTTGCCATTGCTCAGCCAATCTTTACAATTTCAATCATTTGACATCAAACAAATTATTCCTCTTGTGGCGACAGTATGGCTTTTAGGCGTAATATTCTTCAGCATAAGATTAATATTGGGCTATGCACATTTGGTACAGGTAAGAAGATCGTTGCAGTGGGAAATGCCTAATTGGCTTATAGACAAAATGGAAATACTCAAAACGGAATTGGACATATCAAGAAATATTCGTCTTGCTTTCTCTCACGAAGTTTTTTCTCCTCTTATGATGGGTCTTATTCGTCCCATTATTGTGTTTCCTCTAGCTACAATAAACAAATTATCACCTGAGGAAATAGAACTGATACTGAGGCATGAAATGGGTCATATTATAAGACATGATTACGCTCAGAATTTCATGTTAAGAGCAATGGAGGTTATTTTATTCTACCATCCATGCATGTGGTGGACAATAAATATTATTGAAAAAGAAAGAGAAAATCACTGTGATGATTATGCGGCTATAGCGACAAAAGACAAATTAATTTATGCTAAAACTCTTGTAAAAATAAAAGAGATGCAAGCCTTCGAGAGGCATAAACTTGCTCTTGGTTTTTCTAGCGATAAAAAATCATTACTAAATAGAATTAAAAGAATTTTAAATCACAATCAAAAAATGTCAATCATGAAAGGAAATTTAATAGTAGGAGTGGTTCTCCTATCATCAATCATCTGTCTTAGTGCTAGCACCTATTACTTAAAAAAAATAAAAACCACTTTCCCAGAAAAAATAGAAGTAAAAAATATTAAGTCATTTGAAATCATCACTCCAACGTTTCCTATGAAACTAGTATCAGCTACAGTAGATACTACCGATGAAGAATGGGAGCGTAAAAGAAGAGAAAAAAGAGCGAAAATTAAAATCAAAAGTCGCGATTTTAAAGCGAACTTGAAAAAGCTAAAACATGAACTTAAAGAGCTCAAGAGAGAGCACAGAGGCAGCTATAATATAAACATCGAAGGAGATTGGGACGACGAAGATTGGGAAGATTTTGGTGAGGAAATGTCAGATATTGGTGAAAAAATTGCCACCAGATTCGAAAGTGTTGAGTTTCAAGAGAAAGTAGCCGAGATAGCAGAAGTAGGCAGCACAATAGGCTTAGAAATAGCATCATCTGTAGTGAGTGCACTTGATCACGCATTTGATAAAGATTTATTTCATACTGACAAAGATCATTTCAAGTTTTCAATTGATCGCGATTTCGACCACATTGGTGAAGGGATTGGAGAAATGGTGACTGACATAATCGAAAGCGTAAGAGACGGAATTCAGAACATGGAGGACTATGATATTGATCATGACGACATTCACATCCATTCTGATAGAAGTGAATTTAGCAATGTTCTTTTAAAGGAATTAAAAAAAGATGGTTTCTTTAAAAAGAATAAAGTAAGCCTTGAGTTAACAAAAAAAGGGCTTAAAATAAATGGCAAAACACCATCATCAAACATTAGAGAAAAGTATATAGAATTAATTGAAGATTATCATGATATTAGTACAAAATCGGGTGATAGTATAAAATTTAAATATTCTAATAAAAATGGAAATATTAAAAAATCAATGAGTGTAGATATTTCAAATTAGATAAGCTAAAAAATAGTTTTTAATTGTACACCTTCAACAGGAGTGCAGGAGTGCAATTCAATTTGTCGGTTTCACAGCGAGGTCAGGAAGCCTTTTGGAGGGTATCACACAATCATTGGGCTTTAAGCGACCTTTTTAATTATGAAGTTGTTTTATCACGTGTGTTAAAAATAGGTAACTACTCAGGTAGTGTGCTTTTGAGATAGAAAATTGCTATTTTATTGCTAGATACAGGCTATTTTTGTATTAATAGCAGCGCTATTACTAACATATTTTATGTGTTAGTGAATCACAATTATGTTGCCTTCAGCCTTTCTATGTTGATTACGATATTGAGTATTTACTAAATTAACAACTTGTTTTTAAACCACTTTCATACCCCAGAGCAGTCATATGAAAATGGATTGCTCTATTTTTTTCAAAAAGCCTTCTAGTATTCAAAAGAACAAAGTAACGCGCACTCCTTCAACTCGTTCCCTTCAAAGACAGGTAGGCCATTTTTCCTTCCTCAGCATTAATTTCCTCGGTTATAGTCCTGCTATACTCGATTACTCATCAGCAGATGATATAGTGGTTAAGCAAGCAATTTGCAAATCTTGATCTGGGTTAAAATTCTAGTACAATGAGTATAGTATAACCTGAGCTATATCGTTTATAAGCACAGCCTTTGATTTGCTAATGTGTCCAAGCTTTCTGCCCAGGAGACATTACCATACAAGGATCATAGTCACCTGGTATAGGATCATACGCCAATACTTCGGTTCCTATTTTTTCAGATGTAAAGTAACCAGCTATAATTAAACCTTTTAAATCAGAATAATAATGTCTGAATTCATCCGGCTCTGTATGTACCATTGCCCCTGCTCTTTCAGGGCCGTTAATTTCTATATTTTTGGCTTTTTCAGCGGCTTTTTTAGCGTCAAGTTTCGCATTAAAAGCATCTGCTAATTCTTCCATTTTAATCACAGCATCCAGTTTCGCATCACCTGTTAAGTGCATGAAATCACCCTCTGCAACATCATTCAGGTCTGCGGTGATATTATTAATTCCGGCCAATATATAGGCTTTGTGTTTTGGCCCATAAGCATGAGATATTGCTTCATCTACGTATCTATGTACAAGCATTTCCTTAGCACCAGGAGTATTAGTGGTTGGAAGAATTGTCTCCGCTACTTCTGCAATAATATCAATTGTATCTTCATCAATTGATGAAGGTATCCATTCTGTTCCTGTGGGTGCCTTGCAGCCATTCATCACAGCTGCAATAGTGCCTGCTGATAAAGAATAGCCTACAGCCAACCCCGTATTTTTCAATGCCTCTCTTCTGTTCATAACAAGATTTTTATTAGATGTTATTATTATTGATTTGATCAACTGCGTGATTCACCGCTCTAGCCGTAAGCGCCATGTATGTAATAGATGGGTTTTGACATGCTGATGAGGTCATACATGCTCCATCGGTAACATATACATTAGGCACTGCGTGAATCGCGTTATTAGCATTTAGAACAGATGTCTTAGGATCTCTACCCATTCGTGCCGTTCCCATCTCATGTATTCCCAATCCAGGCCCTCCTATATTATCATAAGTCTGTACATTATTAAATCCTGAGGCATCTAGCATTTCAGCAGCATTATTGGCCATGTCAGCCCTCATGGCCATCTCGTTTTCTTTATTTTCGCAATCAAATGTTACTGTAGGTATTCCCCATTTATCTAATTTTTCATAATCGAGATACATCTGATTTCTGTGATCAGGAAGCATTTCAGCAAAAGCGGTCATACCCATTCGCCACTTCCCTGGAGTGCCCATCAAATCTTTAAATTGAGGCCCTGCTTTTAGTTCAGCTACTGCCCTACCCCATCCACTTCTACTGGCAGATCCTTGATAGCCAAAACCTCGGAGATAATCCTTTTTAGAATTGTGATCAAGATTACTTGACCTTGCTACATAAAAGCCAGTGGGACGTCTTCCTTTATAGTATTTATCGTCATATCCATCTACATCTGCTGTGGCTCCTGTCATGAAATGGTGATCCATGAGATTATGTCCCAACTCTCCACTATCATTGCCCATTCCATTTTCAAATCGCTCAGATTTACTATTCATTAAAATACTTGTAGAGGCTATCGTTGAGGCACATAGGAAGATGACTTTAGCATAATATTCAAAAGTCTCTTTGGTCTCAGTATCTATGACATTGACCCCAATGGCTTTGTCCGTAGCTTGATCGTATATCAGAGAATGAACAATAGAGAATGGTCTCAACGTCATGTTTCCCGTAACTTCTGCGGCAGGAAGTGTAGAAGCCTGAGAACTGAAATATGCTCCATACGGACAGCCTCTTATACATCTGTCTCTATTTTGACACTTTCCTCTTCCTTTATGCGGCTTAGTAAGATGGGCTGTACGCCCTATGGTCATAGTCCATCCTAAAGACTTTTTAATCCTCTCACGTGCATGTTGTTCTACACAGTTAAGACTAAAGCTACCCATAAATTGTGCATCTGGGACTTGAGCCAATCCCTCTTTTGTACCTTGTATTCCTATATACTTTTCTACATAGTCATACCAAGGCTCAATATCTTTGTATCTGATGGGCCAGTCTACGGCCACACCTTCTTTGGCATTTGCTACAAAGTCCATTTCACTCCATCTATATACATGCCTCCCCCAAGTGATAGATCGACCTCCTACATGATAACCTCGACACCAATCAAACCTTTTATCCTCATTATAAGGATGCTCGCTGTCCTTTACAAACCAATGTTTTGTGTATTGAGAAGTGGTGTATCCAGTTCTACTTTGCTTGGGATAATGCTCCATCTGCTCTTTGTAATCATTCCTTCCATTCAGTGGCGCATCCCATGTCTCCCAATTTGCTGTTGGGTATTCACCATGCTTTATGTTTCTACCTCGATCCAACACCAGTGTCTTGAGCCCCTTATCCGTTAGCTCTTTGGCTGCCCAACCACCACTGATACCAGAGCCCACTACTATAGCATCGTAAGTAACTTCTTCTCTTCCTTTTGAATTAAATAACATATATAAATAAAATTTATGTTTTAAATATTGATTTACAGTGATTTACACATCACAAATGGTCACACCTTCCGCCAAAGACAGAAAAGGGTCTTTACGTGTGGGAATAAATTCTTGAGCCACATAGCCATCAAAACCTTCTATATCTGCAATGGCTTTCATTATAGCTGGATAATAGAGTTCTTGGCTTTCATTAATCTCATTCCTTCCCGGTACACCAGCTGTATGATAATGTGAAATGTACTTGTGATTTGCTTTTATTGTTCTTATTACATCACCTTCCATTACCTGCATGTGGTAGATATCATATAGCAATTTGAAATGATTAGAGCCTAATTTCTCTACCAGTGTAGCGCCCCATTTTGTATGATCACACATGTAGTCTTTATGACTCACCTTGCTATTGAGAAGCTCCATGACGATGGTAACGTTGTGTTCTTTTGCTAATTTCAGAATAGGATCTAGGCCAACAGCACAGTTTTCTATGCCTACTTCATCATTCATTCCATTGCGGTTACCAGAAAAACATATGATTTGTTGAATCCCTTTTGCAGATGCTTTGGGTATAATTGATTCGAGATCACTTTTTAGTTGTGCATGATTATTGGGATCATTAAACCCCTTGGTTATGCCTAAAGAACTCCCATTAGAGATGGCACATGTCAATCCTCTTGACATCACAACATCCCATTCGTCTGGATCGAGTAGCTCTATAGATTTCAGGCCAATATCTACAGCCTTATCTGCTAATTCTTCAAGAGGAGTATTGCCATAGCACCATTTACATACAGAATGATTGATACGTTGTGAAATAGGTTTTTTGACAAGAGGAGCCTCCCTTTGACCATGTATTATACTGGCACCTATAGCGAAGGCCATTGTGGATAAAGCAGTTCGTCTTTTCATTTATTAGTCAATAATTCGATTCATAGAAAATGAACAGTTACTACTATTTAGTGTCTGAACGAAAACTCATCAAAATTAGAAATAGTTCTTTTGGCGATATTTTAGTTATTCAACTCACTGATACTCAGGCTTCACCGAATATCAAAAATCTAAATTCTCATCCAATATATTCTTTTTCATAAAATTCGACAGTTTCCGTTCAGACACTATTTACTACTAAAATTATAGCCTTTCGTAACTGCTTCGATTTCTAATTGTGATGAAATATATGAATATTTTATTTGAAAATAAGAGTAGGAGGATAATAAAAGTGTTTATTTATTTTGTCGCTTTTTTCGCAAATCGCAAAATAAAAAACTTGGTAACTTATCAAATGGGTGCTTTTGAGATAACAATTTGTTATTTTTTTGTTAGGCGAGGCTCATTTTTATCAGAATAGCAGGGCTATTGTTATAAAAATTGTCGAAGAATAATGAAAAAAGAACTTTTTTAAGCCAAAATTAACTTCACCTGTGTAATTACAAAACAGGCTCATTAAAGAATTTAGCTCACAAAAATTCCACCTTCCCTCCTTCCAAATGATAATATGCCGGAAAAATATCCACTTCTCCTTTTTTTACCAAATCTCTAATTATTTCTGATTTCTCTACTAGTCTTTTACCCGTAAGTATAGCATTACTTTTTACAATTTCATTGATTTCAGCGCCCTTTCCTTTAGACTGAATAGCAGGAGTAATATGAGCGAGAAGATGGTTTAGGTTGTGGCCATTATCGCCACCTTTAGCCGCTGCTGTTACAGCGCCACAGTTTTGATGCCCCAGTACTACAATTACTTTAGACCCACAATGTAATACTGCATATTCTATACTGGCAACAGATGAAATATTAGCCACATTACCGGCCACTCTTACCACAAACAATTCCCCGAGTCCTGTGTCAAAAGCCAGTTCTGGCACCACACGGCTATCGGCGCAACTTAGCACTATAGCATATGGTTTTTGCCCGCCAACTAGGGCATTTCGGCGACTGCTATTTTGCAGTTTTCCATCTAATATATCAGTGACAAATCTGCTATTACCGTCAATTAACCTCTGTAATATTTGTCTTTTATTCATGATGTAAATACTTTAAATTAACATATTTAATTCAGTAATTGGTTGATCCGCATCGGGTATATTTTTGTCGTCTATCATTTGCCTAATATCTATTTCGATGCTTTTGGAAATTGAAGAAATCGGCACATCATTATGTAGGCCTTCAAAAGGGTTTTCGCTGTAGTCACCTATTAGTTCCATCATCCAAAATACCGATACAGCATAATCATGTTGATTTGAAATTGCAGTTTTCCCAAAGGTCGTTTGTAAAGTTTTTTTTCTATGATCCTTTGGTACTTTGCCTAAGCCTTGGGTAAAAACTTCAAGTCCTGCTCCCTGCCAAATCTCAACAAAGTCCTTTTCGTAATCATATAAATTATCTCTAGTTTGTAGGTTCTCTATATCATCCCAACGTTGGCTGCATATGGCTAAATATTCAGCTTTTGTCATGACATATATATTTTTTTGTAATGTATAGCATTTTACGCAAACGAAGAAATGAAATGCACCCGTTTAGATACATCAGTTCCGATAAAAAATAAATACATTGCAATAGTTTTAAGTTGATAAAAAATAGATTAACACTAACTCCTTTAGTAGGCATTTAATCCTGAATTTCAGGGTAGTGATTAATCTGTTGAATAGCGGAGGTCTAATTCGGATAATAAGCCATTGTGCTTATGAGTAGTTAATAGTTCACCTCAGCTATTTTTTATATTAACAATAAAATGTTAATTCAACAAAAGAAAAAGAAACAAAAAGAAAAATTATATATAGTAATAATAGTAATATGATATAAAAATATCATAATACAATACTAAAGGAGTAGTTAGTAAAACAAATCATGACAAAATTAATCCCCATATTTATTGTAATTTTATCTATCTCATCATGCCAAAACAAGACTAAAGAAAATGTAATTAATAGTGGTGATAAAGAGTTCTCTCTGGATTTATCCGCTATTAGTAAAAAGATGATAGAATTGGCCGATTTACACCCAAAGGAAAAAGTATTATTGGTTATGGCTCCTGGACATTTTGATGAGATAGTGGGCGAATTAAAAGCAGAAATTGTGTCCAAAAATGCTCAATATCTCGGAACCATCAGTGTATCTGAGGCGCAACCAGATGATTGGTCTACCCCGTTCACTCGAGAAGGAAAGGGTAAAAATGATACACAACTCGCTCAGGTTTTTAAAGATGTGGATTTAGGCATTATGTTACCAGGTGCTGGCCCTATGCACCAACCCTATAAAGTTTTACAAGGCATGTTAGAAGAATCAAATAAAAGAACGATACATTTTCATTGGGCAGGTGCCTATGATCTGAATGGCAACCTGCTTACCACTGATGCTGACAAGAGTGAGTTTTATCAAAATGTCATTCTTAATACGGATTATAAAAAACTGGGGCAAGCTCAAAAAACCTTTGAGGATGCAATGAGAAATAGTACAGTAAGAGTGACAACCAAAGCAGGTACCGATATCAATTTTGAGATTGGAGATAGGCCAGTTACCAAGCAGGATGGTGATGCATCTGCAAAAAGGGCTGCACAGGGTCTTAACTTAATAGATAAAGAGATAGAAATCCCCTCTGGAGCCATAAGAGTAGCTCCTATAGAAGAAAGCGTAAATGGTACTATAGCATTTCCTGATGCCGATTGGGCAGGAGAGAAAGTGAAAGGATTAATTGTAACTATAAAGGCCGGTAAAATTGTGAATATAGAAGCAAAAGAAGGAAAAGATGCGGTACTACAAGAGATGGAAAAGGCTGGTGAAGCAGGGAAATATTTTCGAGAATTTGCTCTTGGCTTCAACCCTATGATGCCTATACAAGAAGCTGTTATTCCTTGGATTCCATATTACGGATACGGGGCTGGTGTAGTGAGACTGTCATTGGGAGATAATACAGAATTAGGTGGTGTAGTAAGTGGTGGCTATGTGAGGTGGAATTTCTTTCCTGATGCTACTGTGATGGTGGGCGATGAGATTTGGGTAGAAAATGGGATATTGCTAAAGTGAATTATGATGACTTCTTAGTGTTTGGCAGAAAACTGCACATTTTTAGAATTTTACATATTTTTTATTTTCTCTGATAATCATATCACAAGTGCTGTGTCAAGTGTTAATTGGCGAGTAGGATTTGATGAATATTTTGAGGCTGAACAAGGCGGAATACTTACGATTTTAGCGAGCTAAATGAGCGATTTTCCAACGATGTGCAGGTTTAAAAGATTCCAAATCACCCATCATTTATAGCTTGACAGAGCACTAGTGGCAACTGAAAGGTGCCTCGTTCCAATCTCTTATAATATAACATAAACCCTCCACTTTTGCCACACTAACATTTTCATCCGGTCTTGCCTCCTATTTACAAACAAGTACACACTGCCATCTAATGGGTCTGATCCCATCTCATTGCGTACCAACCCGCTCAGCCCGTCAAAGCCTTTACGCATATCTGCTACCTTTTTGATAAAAGTAGTAAGTGTGATGACTAGTGAGTTTTAACATAGCACTAGTGCTATGTTAAGTGTTAAATGACGGGTTGGATTTGCGCATAATTTGATCCTGAACGAGGCAAAAAACGCAGTCATAGCAGTAGATATG
>JAZGFD010000116.1:0-10634 GCA_036479115.1 Saprospiraceae bacterium
CAGCTTCGGGAGAATAAACAATATGTCAGATTATAATGGGCAGAAAATGAATGGTTCATGGGTTGCTTCAATTGACAAAAGAAGTTTATACGTCATGAACGCTTCTAAATTTTATAGCTATCCAGAACATGATTTATGGCATTCCAGATTAAGCAAGTCATTTCCAGAAAAAAAGTAAACAGAAGAGTTGACTGTCAGATAGCAACCTTGTATGGTGGAATTTGGGGGTTGAGTTGGGAAGAATTATTTCCTATTTTTTGTGAAAAATTTGTAACCGGAAAGGATGTTGATTGGTTGGAGCACAAGAAAATAATTCCTTTTTTATAACTAAGGAACGACGAAAGAACTATACAGATGATTTTGTAGGTGCCTTAATCGTCAAGAAAATAGAAGATTCGATAGGAGTTGAAGGAGTTTGGAAGTTATTAATGACCAAAAGGACGAAAGGGGAGGAAGAATATTTTAGCGTTTTAGAAAAATTAACAGGAATTACTAAAGCAAACTATAACAAAGAAACTCAGAAACTCAGAAACTAATTGAAGCAGAAATGAAAATATTGTTATAAACTAATGTCAAAGTATGGAAGAGAAACTTAAATTCAAGGTGACATCCGGTACTTTTTGATGCTATATTATGCCATATGTGATTATTATTAAATTTATAAAGACAAAATAGTGTATTTCAGTAATTGTCATCAAGTTTAGCTTACAGTTATAGATGTTGGGATTCCCAATTGATGCATATTTGTCATAAAGAGTGCGAATTGATCAGGAATAAAGGTAATTGTATACAGTATTCAATGATTCGAGTACATTGGGGATTGGATGCCAATGGGTTTATAGAATTCGGCAAAAAGAGCAGGTTTCTTCTTATAAAAGCGAGTATCATCTGGTGAGCACTATTGGTTATTCTATTTAGGAAGGAAGAAGGGGGATAGGAAATAGGGGAAATGGGAGAATGCATCTAAACAATTAACACATTAACTTAGTAAATCTTTGTTCTTATCATTTAGTTATATGCTTAAAAAATCTCATTCAATACACTCACATCCCCTTCTGCTACATGAATAGTCCTTTGTTCTTCAGCTCTAAAATCTATATCTACACTTCCATTCTCTAGTCTTAGTACACCTCTAGGACACACAGCAGAACATATACCGCAACCTACACAACTGCTTCTTACAATATCTTGTCCTCGCTGTGCATACCATCTCACATCAATCCCCATTTCGCAATAGGTAGAACAATTACCACAAGAAATACATTGACCACCATTGGTAGTAATTCGAAATCTGGATTTTAATTTTTGAACCAAGCCTAGATAAGCGGCTAGAGGGCATCCAAATCTGCACCAAACTCTATTGCCCATAAGGGGATAAAATCCTGTACCTACAATACCTGCAAAAGCACTACCGATAAGAAAACCATACCAATTACGTACGCTGTCACTGTTAAAAAAGAGAACTTGAGTATTGCCACTAAAGTAAGTATATAGTACCATCAGGGTCATGATCACTGCAAAGAGCAATACCCCGTGAATAATCCATCGCTCATATCTCCAAGCCGAAAGGCTTTTGTCACTCAGTTGTCTATACGGATCTCCCATTGTCTCAGCCAAGCCTCCACAACCACACACCCATGAACAATACCAACGTTTACCAAAAAAATAGGTAAAAAGAGGGACTCCAATCAGCGTAAGAAGGATACCCCATACCAACATAAAAATACCCAATCCACCGCTTTGCGAAAGTTCATTCAAATTATAATTGAAAAAGAAATCATAATCTAATGGCCAAATATTTTTAAAATCGTACCATGGCTGATTAAGTCTGACAAGTATCTCAGGTATTAAAAAGGCAAACGCCGTCTGGAAAAACATCACTGAGGAGGTACGCCATAGTTGGTATTTGTTGTGTCTGTATTTGGCAATCATTCTTAAGCTCATTACAATGACGATGGTGGAATACATCAGGCCATAAAGAAACCATTGAGAAGCGGCATTTCCGCTAAGCGCCTTACTAATAGGTGACACCATAATGGTCCATGCTGAAATATGCTGAGGCATCCAATACAATAAGATATAAAAAATAATAAAGTATATCCCAGCTATCATACCCAACCAACCCATCACATCTGCTGAGGCTGATCTATTGGGTTTGTTTTCTTTATCTTTTTGTTTGACAATAACCAAAGCGATAGTAATCAATGCAGCTACTGCAGTAATAACTGGCCATAAAATGCTACCTCCCATGTAAGAGACGCCATAGGCTAAAATACCCAAGATAACGGCGATTAAAAAAAATGCTCTCCATCCGAATGTCAATCCTCTAGTAAGAGAATGCTTATAAACGCCATTGTTCTTGATGCCTTCTATGGTAAAAAACTTAGGTATGATAAATAATAGACCGCCTAAAATGGCAAGGCCAAAAGTTAAAAAGAAGAAACGCATAGGGTGATCATTCACTGGGCCATGAGTAGCTGAAATCACAGGGTTTTTTGAATAACTTTTTATTGCCCAATCACCAAACTTGTAGTCCCATTCGCTCACATTACTGGGGGCTTCTCCGCTGCTAAAGGTGTCATCTAGTTCTTTTTGAGCAGTTTTGATTATGGCTTTTAATGCGGATTCCGCGGCAAAACTAGACTCAAATGTTTTGCCAAATAAACCTGCTGATTCCGCTGCATTTTTAATAGCTGTAGCATGATGTATGTTGTCAATGTTAATGTGATCCGAATTGAATGTATATTTATTCAGCCCTAACATGGCAGTAAAAATTACCAAGGCTGTAAAAAATAAGCCTATTCCTACGTGTTGCATTGTCTTCATAATTAGGCGATTATTTTGTTTTTTAGAAAAGCAAGGACATCATTCAGCCCTCGTTTAGATTGGAGAGAGATAGAGGTGCCATTTTCTTGATTATAAATTGCAATAACTTCTTTTTCATAGCAATTATAAAATTCGGGATCGAAATTAGCCAAAGCAAGTTGTGGCAACATTTTCTCTATGTGAATACCATCAGCCAGCCATTGATTACATACCTCGTGGCGATATCTTACACCCATAAGATTGAATCCCAAAATCGTTTTTGAGGTAGTGTCAAAATTTAGCCTGATACTTTTTTTAACATCATCATGTATCCAGATCAAAGTACTCATCCCATCAGGCATTTCTTTTGGTGCTTGACCATATACTTGATATTCTATATCAAGGAATTTTGCAGAGTTAAACCATATTCCAGGTTCATATTTTGTCTTTGTATCACAGATGGTGTGGGCCACAGTCTCTCCCATCATTCTACCCGTATACCATACTGCCTCAATAGGCCGCCTTCCCGGAGCAGGATTACTATGTTGTGAACAATCGCCAATGGCATAAACATCCGCAATATTAGTTTCCAGATATTCATTGACAACCACTCCTCTCTCTACTGCCAGATCATTATTCTTTAAAAAAGTTACGTTAGGACTCACTCCTGCTGTGAGACCTACATAGCCGCAGTCAATCCTATCAGATGTCTCTTTTACTATTATGCCACAGGCTTTTCCATTGCCGTCATCAATAATCTCTTGAAGGTTGCTTTGAAGCCTAAGATCAATACCATGTGCTTTAATATGATTACTTATCATGGTGGCTTCTTCCTGAGGCATAATATTATCCCAATAGTTACTTTCTCTTACGATCATACTCACAGGAATATGTCTGGAATGAAACATTTCAGCCATTTCTAATCCTATCAAACCCCCACCTACTATTACTGCTCTTTTTAATCCTTCTGAGTATTTTTCCATGTTTTCTAAATCCTGAAAACTATAAAGTCCAGCCACGGCATCGAGGTTCTGACCAGGCCATCCGAACATATTTGATTTGCTTCCGGTAGCAATAATAAGTATATCATAAGTCAACCCATTTCCATTATCTAATAGCAATTTTTTTGATTTAAAATCAATAGAATTGACATGAGCTTTGAGCAAATTGATTCTGTTTTTATTCCAAAACCAATCTTCATAAGGTTTGGTATCTTCATATCTCATGTGACCCATATAGATATACATCAGGGCAGTACGAGAGAAAAAATGTTCTGTTTCAGATGAGATAATAGTGATGTCATTGTTGCTCAATTTTCTGATCCATCTGGCGGCAGTGATTCCACTTATGCCGTTACCAATAATTGCTACTTGCATTGTTCTTGATTATTTTGAGTAGGGTTTCAAGTATACGGATATAAACGCTAAATGATTGAATAGCTTATAAGTTTATTGTCTTCAAATAGACATGATGGCCATGTACTTATCTTTTTGTAAAAAAATACACAGATCAGAATAAAATAACATACTTTGAAGTGTAATGTACTTTACATTTACATATATTAATATATAACTCTTTGATAATCAACTAAATATAAATTATTGTATTATTTCATATATTTTTTAAATATTTCTTGTATTTTTGCCTTAGATTTAGGGTAACTGCCCTTTTTTATTGTCTATTAAGCGTTGTTAACTTTTTGATAATACTCACGTTGCATTAAAAGAAGTATTTTCGGTTTATAATGAAATCTATCAAACTATATATCATTCTTTTTGCCATGGTCTTTATACCATTGGGAATGGTAGTGGGTCAAAGTACTCAGGTAGATGCTTCTATGAAAAAATCTGAAATAAATATTTTTCCTAATCCAGTTCAGGACATTTTTCAGATCAGTCACCCTAATATTATAAAATCCATAAGCATCAATAATATTGCGGGTAGTGAGGTGCGAAGATTTGAAGTAAGAGGAGATAACACTTTTTCTATTGATGACTTAAGTAAGGGTATATATATTGTCAGATTATTTGACTTTAAAAATGAGCCTATTAAGGTGATGCGCCTAAATAAAGCATAGACAACACATACCGCTCAGTATAAATTTGTTGTCCAAAAAAGAAACCACTCCGAAAACGCACAAAATCAAAAAGTTCACTTCGACAAGCTCGGCATAAATATTTTTTTATCAGCATGTATCTGCTAGTGCTGTATCAAGTGTTAAATTATGGGTAAGATTTGGTGGGTATTTTGAAGCTGAACAAATCAGAGATTTACGGTTTTAGCGTGTTAAATGCTTGTCTTGAGCCTAGCCGAAGGGAATAGTTTTCCACCGCAGGGCAAATCGAAGATGTGGCTACATAATTGAGATTCCCTAACATATAAAATAAGTTAGTAACAGCGCTGCTATTAATACATAAATAGCCTGTGTCTAGCAATAAAAAAGCAATTCTACCTGCCTGTTTGACAGACAGGTCTCAAAAGAACACCACCTGAGTAGTTACGTTATTGGAATACACATTCCGCCTTTTTTTCGCCACTTATTTCATTCATTCACCTCTGAGCATTTCTTTTGTTATGTTACAGGAAATTCTACATAGTTACGAGGCGTTTCATATAGTCTCACTTGCAAATCAAATTGGGGATCTAATTTCCCTTTCAGAATATCATATATAAGAATACAGAAATTTTCAGTACTGGGGATTCGAGTCTTAAATTCCGGGATATCTAAGTTTAGGTTTTTATGATCAAATTTTTCTTCAATTTCATTTTTAATGATATCGCTTAGTGTTATTAGGTTCATGACATATCCTGTCTCAGGATCAATCTCTCCGCTCACTTTTACTTCTAGATCATAATTGTGCCCATGATAATTGGGGTTATTACACTTGCCAAATATTTCCAAGTTCTTTTCCTTTGTCCATTCAGGATTATTTAGTCTATGGGCAGCATTAAAGTGAGCTTTTCTGAATATGCTTATTCTCATTTTGTCCTATTTTCTTTCAGATAGAACGTTGAATCAGGAAGATCGTTCATTCTGTTTTTATTAACAGTTTGAGCACTTTTTTACTTTTAAGGAGTTGACCGTTTTTATTCCTTGATTTTCTTCTCAAAAAAACCATGTCATGGTTGAACGAAAACTTATAAAATTAAAAAAAATCCCAACATATTACCATGTGGTTATGAGTCTACATTGGCCAGACAATGACATTGTACGCTGTATTTACATTAACTCGTTATCTACATTGCCCGTTGAATCTACATGGCCTTTTCGCAAGTACGATTTGTGTTGCCGCAAGTACAGTTTATTTTAACGATATTTTAATTTTTTTTGACGCACTATTGCTCAGACATCACTGAATTTTTAAAAAGTGGAAACTACTCAAGTGGAGCCAGTTTTGGATAAAAAATTTCATTTTCTATCATATTTCAGTTATCTCTTTCGTCAAAGCTCTGCTATGCTTCAAAAAATTAGCTTTATCTGGTAAAAAAATAACATATTTTTTTACCTCAAAAACTCCCACATGAGTAGTGTTCCCATATTCTTTATTGATACTAAGTGGCTTTTTGTTTTTATTGTCGAGGAATTATAGATTTGTAAAAAAATAAAAGTTCTCAGTTTGGTTCATTCATTTTGTTATAAGGTCGGCCTATTATTTTTTATAGTTGTTGCTTTATTGAGCAAACAGGTAAATGGTCAAATCGATTCTTTCTTTCTGGTTAAAAAGATTGCCTTACCCGCTTCTCTTATGGCATCGGGGCTAATTTTAAACAAGGAGTCAATAAAGACCAATTTTCAAAACAATGTGAGAAATAAATACCCTGATATTGATAAAAGTCTTGATGATTATCTGATGTTTGCCCCTACTGCAATGGATGTGGTTTTTACCTTGAGCGATGGCCACTCAAATAATTTAAAAAACGTAAGTGACATTATAATTGGAGAAATAATAATGTATGCAACTACCAAAAGCTTAAAAAAAATAATCGATTCAAGACGACCCGACGGAGGAAGGCAATCTTTCCCATCTGGCCATACTTCACAAGCTTTTACTGGTGCCACTTTATTTTTTCATCACTATAAAAGTAAAAATATTTGGTTGGCAAGTTCAGCTTATGCATTAGCCATAGCAACTGGTACATTTCGAGTATTAAACAATCGGCATTGGGTATCTGATGTATTTTTTGGTGCAGGATTAGGAACTTTAGTGGGCACGTTGACGTATTATTTTAATCCTATTGGTAAAGATAAAATGACCGAACATGTCCAAATAGCAGTCACTGACAGCGGATTGTCACTCCATATCAACTTCTAAACGGACAAAATGTCATTAATTTTGAAGTGGCACATCCTTTGACTCCTTCCATTTATACAAAACACAAAAGAGAAAATATGCAAAAAGGTCAGATATCAGTACAAACGGAAAATATTTTTCCAATCATCAAAAAATTTCTTTATTCAGATCATGAGATATTCCTCAGAGAGTTAGTATCTAATGCTGTGGATGCAAGTAGCAAGCTAAAGATCCTCGGGGCACGTGGGGAAGTCAAAGGCGAAATTGGTGACCTCGTAATTAATATAGAGATTACTGAGGATAAACTTATCATTAGAGACAGTGGCATAGGTATGTCAGAAGATGAGGTAATGAAATATCTCAATCAAGTAGCATTTTCATCAGCACAAGAATTTTTAGAAAAATATCAAGACGAGTCTTCTATTATAGGTCACTTTGGGCTTGGTTTTTATTCAGCATTCATGGTAGCTGATAAAGTAGAAGTGAATACCAAATCATATAGAGAGGATGACAAAGCCGTGAGATGGACATGTACAGGCAACACTGAATATACCTTAGAAGACATAGAAAAAGAAGAGAGAGGCACAGAAATAGTACTTCATATAAATGAAGAGAGCAAAGAATTTTTAGAAAAAAACAGAATAGAAACTTTGCTACAGAAGTATTGCAAATTTTTACCTGTTACTGTACAATTTGGGACTAGAGAAGAATCCGAGTGGGAAGGCGAAGGCGATGATAGAAAAGAAATAAAAACCGAAGTAGATAATATTATTAACAATGTGCCCCCGCTTTGGAAAAGAACGCCCTCTGAAATATCAGAAGAGGAGTATCAGTCATTTTATTCTACGTTGTATCCCACGTCTATGCCCCCATTATTTTGGATACATCTCAATATTGATTTTCCATTTAATCTAACAGGTATCCTCTACTTTCCAAGAGTAAGCAACTCTATAGAAGTGCAAAAGAATAAGATTCAGTTGTATAGCAATCAGGTATATGTGACAGATGATGTAAGTGAAATAGTGCCTGAATTTTTAACCCTATTACATGGTGTAATTGATAGCCCTGATATTCCTCTTAATGTATCAAGGAGTTACCTTCAAAGTGATCGAAATGTGAAGAAAATCACTTCATATATCACTAAAAAAGTGGCCGAAAAGTTGAAGGATCTATATGAAGATGACAGAAAGGCATATGAAGAGAAGTGGTCAGAGATCAGTGTATTTGTGAAATATGGTATGCTTTCAGAAGAAAAGTTTCACGAAAAAGCAGAGAAGATTGCACTCTTTAAAAGTATCGAAGGGAACTATTTTACTTTTGACGAGTACAAAAAGAAAATCGAGGATACCCAGAAGGATAAGCATGGTAAAATCATACACATCTATACTAACAGCGCCAAAGAGCACCACAGTTATATAGAATCAGCTAAGAATAAAGGTTATGATGTTTTAGAATTTGATAACATCATTGACAATCATTTTATGCAGCATTTAGAGCATAAATTAACAGATGTTACGTTTGTAAGAATTGATAGCGACATCACTGACAACCTAGTCCAAAAGGACGAAGAAGTTGAATCAGTATTGTCAGAAAAAGAGCAAAAGAAAGTAGAAGAACTTTTTAAGACAGCCCTTGCTGATGATTCTAATAAATTAGAACTTAAAGCAATGTCGCCTAGTGAAAATCCGATTCTTATTACTAAGCCAGAATTTATGAGAAGAATGCAAGAAATGCAATCATTTCAGACTATTGGTAATAATGAAATGCCAGAATTTTATAATATTATTGTAAATACTAATCACCCACTGGTGGCGCAAAAGCTGCTCAAAATGAAAGGAGGCGACAGAAAAGAATCTTTTTGCAAATATCTCATTGATCTTGGCAGATTGAATCAGAACATGTTAAAGGGTGAAGAATTATCTGCATTTATAAAAAGGAGTTTAGAATTTGTTGCTTAGAGTTAAGTCAATTTATTCTTGGTAAGTAACTACTCAGGTGGTATCAATTTTGGATAAAAAAGATTTTATCGCAATACTTCGGATTTTTTGTGTCCAAATCCAAAATGTGGCAACATAATCAAGACTCACTAACATATAAAATAAGTTAGTAATAGCGCTGCTATTAAGAGTTAAATAGCTTCGTTGAGCAAAAAAATAGGACTTTTTTCACTCAATAGCACACCACCTACGTAGTTATCTTGGCGAGATAATATTACTCTGTAAAAATGTAATTTTTCATATAGAATGAGGCAGGATTGTCGTTATCTTTACGCCAAATATTTACAAGGAAAAAACCAGAGGATGCAGACTGAAGAAATTAAATCATTAGAAGCCGAAATCTTAGAGAAACTAAAGAACTGGAAAGAGATTATAGCCAAATATCAAAAATCTGATAAAAAGAAAGCTTTAATTCAAATGATTACTTCATTTGGCCCTTATATAGGTCTTTGGGTTTTAATGTATTTTAGTATGGATTGGTCTATTTGGATTACAGCTGCGTTAGCTGTAGTTAATTCATTCTTTTTAGTGAGAATATTCATAATACAGCACGATTGTGGGCACCAATCCTTTTTTAATTCCAAAAAACTAAACAATCTGACTGGAACCATATGTAGTTTATTCAGTTCATTGCCCTTTAAATATTGGGCCAAAGTACACAATCATCATCATGGTCATACTGGCCAATTAGAAGAAAGAAATATAGGCGATATTAACTTTCTTACTGTAAAAGAATATGCATCTAAAGGATGGATGGGCAAACTCGGTTATCGTATCTTCAGACTACCTCTGGTCACATTTGTCATTGCCCCTATTGTCTACTTTACTATCTCTAATAGACTAACAATATCCTTTAAAGATAAGCCTTGGAAAAAAATAAAAAGGTCTCAAGTTTTTAATAATCTCTTGATTATAGTGGTGTATAGTGCTCTAGGGTTCCTGCTAGGGTGGAAAAAGTTTTTATTTATTCAGTTAATCACTGTATTTCTATTTTCAGTGATTGCATTTTGGTTTTTCTATGTACAGCATCAACATGAAGATGGCTATAATAGGTGGAAGAAAGACTGGTCATTTGTACTATCTGCAATAAGAGGATCATCGTATTATAAATTGCCTAAAATGTGGCAATGGCTCACTGGTAATATTGGGATTCATCATATTCATCACTTGAGTAGTCTTATACCCAATTATAATTTAGAAAAGTGTATGAAGGAAAACCCTATACTTACCAAATATGTGACCCATCTTACTTTTTCTGAGAGCCTTGCTACGATTAAAAATAAATTGTGGAGCGAGGACTTACAAAAAATGGTGAGTTGGAAAGAATACTATAAGTTGAAGCAGTTGGGTGTCGTGTAAATCGGCCTTTACAGCGCACCAACTACATTTTCACCGTCTTCTTCTTTTTTTAACATCAGACAACCAAGCATGAAACCGGAGAATCAATGGATTATGACATATTGGTCGTAGAATAAAAATACCTATTTTGTGGAATGGGCCAACTATTACTACCGATATTTCCAAGAGACACAAAGTACAT
>JAZGFD010000117.1:0-42480 GCA_036479115.1 Saprospiraceae bacterium
TCCAAAACAACTCATTTTGTGAAAAATGTCTGTTTCCGGAGTGGACTCAATCTTTGTAAGAAAAAGTGACTGTAGTGCCATCGTAAGCCGTTATCCTATGATGTGTGATGGCAATCTTGTGAGTATATCTTGCTAGTGCTCTGTCAAGTGTTAAATGACGGGTTGGCTTTGCGCATAATTTGATCCTGAACGAGGCAAAAAACGCAGTCATAGCCGTAGATATGGCGAGTATTTTTAACAAAGAGCAGGTTCAAAAGATGCCAAAGTTACCCGTCAATTTATCCTTGACAGAGCACTAGTTGATCATCAGGTGGATTATAGAGGTGGGGGATTGTCGCTTTGCGACTTAGTTCAACAATGTGCATACTTTTCAGGAGCTGGTACTTAGCGTTTTGTAATCGGCATTGTCATTATAAGTAATATTGGTTTATGATCACAATAAACTCACGTGATCAAAATATAGATTTTATATTCGGATAATTCTTAATATGTTTGTGTTAAATCAATACTATTTGTGAAAAAAATATTTAAATTGTTAGGGAATAACCCATATTTTAATGCACTGCGTAATATCAGAGACCTTTTGGATTATGACCAAAAGAAAAGAGGAGCAATTATGTTGTTACTTTTAGTGGTCAATGCTGTTTTTGATGTATTAGGCCTTGTAGCTATCTTTCCTCTCATGGATGCTGCTTTAGATCAATCACAGATTCAGGAAAAACCATACCTCAAATTTTTATATAATATGATTGGCATTGACGATGTCGTTTTATTTTTATTTGTTTTGTCCATCATTGTTTTCCTAATCTTTTTAGCTAAAAACGCCGCCTCTTTGTTTATTCTTTATATACAGTCACGCTATTCATTTAACGTGTCACTCAGGCTGAGTTTAAAGCAATTTCAAAAGTATTATAAAAATGGTTACTTGTACATACAGGGTAATGATGTAGGAAGAAGGCTTTATGATATTTATCAATTGCCTTACCAGTTTGCTGGGTCATATATGGTGCAAGTATTTATATTTACAACAGAGTTATTGGTGCTTTTGATCATCTTTGTAATAGTCGGATTTTATGCGCCCAAAGCATTTATTGTACTTCTTTTTGTTATTATCCCTGTGTTTGTATTGATATATACTTTTTCCAAGAGAAGCGTAACAAGAATTGGTGTTGAGAGGAATGAATTATTTCCTAAAGTTTCTTCTATTATTTCTGAAAGTATGACAGCCTATGCAGACGTAAAATTGGCAAATAAGGAAGCAAATATCATGCACCGCTATAAGTCAATGCAGCATCGGTTGAATATGATAGATGCATTAAATGTTGGACTTTTTAATAAAATTCCTACTAAAAGCAACGATGTAGTGTTTGCCCTAGGTATTATGCTGGTCTTTTTTGCCGCAGTATTGTTTCAGAATAGTAGTTCTGAAATTCTTTCGATTTTAAGCGTTTTTGCTTTGGCTGGATACAGGTTTTTGCCTTCTGTAAATAAAATGATGGGAGCCACTTTGAATATGAAGAATTTAAGTTTTTTAAAAGAAGAACTAGAGGCTATTAAAAACCAAAAACTTATTGAATTTAAAAAAATAGAGAGGTTGAACTTTTCAGATCATATCGAATTTTCTAAGGTGTCTTATCATTACCCCGAGTCTAAGAGCACAGTTTTAGAAAATTTTTCATTACAAATAAAAAAAGGAGAAACTGTAGGTATTATTGGAGGGTCAGGGTCAGGAAAGACTACTTTGCTTAATATATTATTAAGGCTTCTAACAGAAACCAGTGGCGAAATAAGGGTAGATGGAAAAATTCTAAAAAATGAACTGAATGCGAGTTTTCAAAAAAATATTGGATTTGTACAGCAGCAAGTTTTCATAAAAAATGGCACCTTGAGTGAAAATGTAGCTTTTGGCGAAGATGAGCCTGACGGCATTGCAGTCAACAATGCTGTAGAAAATGCGATGTTAAAAACTTTTGTAGATGATCATCCACAAGGCATGAATATGATACTGGGTGAAAATGGAGTCAAACTTTCTGGGGGGCAGCGGCAACGTGTAGGAATAGCCCGTGCTCTATATAAAAAATCTGACATCCTTGTTTTTGACGAAGCCACAAGTGCACTAGATATGGAGACTGAAAATGCTATAAAAGAAACCATCACAATGTTAACTAAACTGGATAAAACTATTTTTATCGTTGCCCATAGAATAACCACACTTGACAGTTGTGACCGCATTATAGAACTAGAAAAAGGAACCATTAAAAGAGAGATAACTTATCAAGAGTTATTTGATGATAAAATACTCGATAAGAGAATTAATGAAAAATAGAATAGCATTAATAACTGGAATAACAGGGCAAGATGGCGCCTATCTTGCTGAGTTCTTATTGTCTAAAGGGTATGAAGTACATGGAATAAAAAGAAGAAGCTCACTATTTAATACGGAGCGTATAGATCATTTATACCAAGATCCACACCATGAAAATATTAGATTTAAGCTGCATTATGGCGATTTAACAGATTCTTCTAATATTATTAGAATAATACAAGAGGTACAACCCGATGAGATTTATAATCTAGGTGCAATGTCACATGTAAAAGTGAGTTTTGATAGTCCTGAATATACTGCTGATGTAGATGCGCTAGGAATGTTAAGAGTATTAGAAGCGGTGAGAATATTGAATCTTACTAAAAAATCCAAAATTTATCAGGCATCCACTTCCGAATTGTATGGGAAGGTACAGGAAACCCCACAATCGGAAACGACGCCATTTTACCCTAGATCACCATATGCTGTGGCTAAACAGTATGCCTATTGGATAGTTGTAAATTACAGAGAGGCTTATAGTATGTTTGCTTGTAATGGTATTCTATTTAATCACGAAAGCCCTTTGAGAGGTGAAACATTCGTGACTAGAAAAATAACAAGGGCAGTGGCTAAGATTGTACTCGGGCTCCAAGATTGTCTTTACCTCGGTAATATCGATGCCAAAAGAGACTGGGGCCATGCTAAAGATTATGTAAAAGCCATGTGGAAAATGCTTCAACTAGATGAACCTCATGACTTTGTAATAGCTACCGGAACTACCACAACTATTCGTGATTTTTTAGTGCTGGCTTTTAAAGAAACAGGAATAGGCATAGAATTTAATGGAAATGGAGAAGACGAAGTCGCCATAGTAAGTGAGTGTAATGAGGAATGGAAGGAGGTAATAAAGGGGCAGATTGTCATGAAAATAGACCCAAGATATTATCGGCCTACAGAGGTAAATGAACTTTTGGGTGATGCTTCAAAAGCTAAAAAAATGCTCAATTGGGAACCTGAATACACCTTAGAGCAATTGATATCAGAGATGGTAGCGTATGATTTAGAATTATTTAAAAAAGACAAACTGCTTATTGATTCTGGTTATAAGATAGCCCATACTCAAGAATAATTATGGATAAGAATAGTAAGATATTCATAGCTGGTCATAAGGGAATGGTGGGCTCTGCCATCCATAGAATACTACAAACACAAGCATATTCTTCTATAATCACTCGGTCTTCAAATGAACTGGATCTCAGAAATCAGGAAAAAGTCAATGTATTTTTTCAAAAATATAAACCAGAATATGTATTTCTTGCAGCTGCAAAGGTAGGAGGCATATTAGCCAATAGAGATAGAAAAGGTGAATTCCTTTATGACAATCTGACGATTCAGAATAATGTAATACATGCATCTTATGAAAATGATGTCAACAAGTTATTATTTTTAGGATCATCATGTATTTATCCAAAATTAGCCGAGCAGCCAATGAAAGAAGATGCTATGCTCACAGGGCCATTAGAAGAAACAAATGACGCATATGCTATAGCGAAAATTGCAGGCATTAAAATGTGTGACGCTTATAGATCCCAGTATGGATGTAATTTTATATCGGCAATGCCGTCGAACCTTTATGGACCAAATGACAATTACGACCCAAGGAATTCACATGTGTTGCCTGCCTTATTGAGAAAGACAATAGAAGCTAAGAGAATAGGGCTAGACAATATTACTATATGGGGCACAGGGAAACCCATGCGAGAGTATTTGCATGTAGATGACCTAGCAGTTGCTTGCCTTTTTTTAATGAATAAATATGATGAAGCAGGCCATATAAACGTAGGGTCAGGAGAGGAACTGTCAATATTGAATTTGACTCATTTAATTAAAGAAATTGTTGGATTTGGTGGTGGTATCATACAAGATGAAAGCAAGCCAGATGGGACATTTAGAAAGTTAATGGACAATAGTAAAATTTTAGACTTGGGATGGAAAGCAGAGATTTCTCTGAAAGAAGGGATAAAAATGATTTATGAAGAAATTAAAGGGCAATTCTAAAAAATGGTTAAGATGGATATGAACATTCAAATGGTAGACTTAAAATCCCAATATTTAAGATTAAAAGAGGACATCGATTCTGCTATTCAGGAATGCATAGATTCATCAAGATTTATCGGTGGGAAACAAGTAGAATCATTTGAAAAAGAACTATCAGAATACTTAGGAGTGAAACACGTCATTAGCTGCGCCAATGGTACGGATGCTTTACAATTGGCTCTTATGGCTCTTGATTTGAAAGAAGGAGATGAAGTGATTGTACCTGCATTTACTTATGTTGCTACTGCTGAAGTTATCGGCTTATTGGGTTTACAACCTGTGATGATAGATGTAGATCCTGAATATTTTAATATTGATATCGCTCATTTCGAAAAATCAATCACAGCCAAAACAAAAGCAATTGTACCTGTACACCTATTTGGCCAATGCAGTGATATGGATGCCATTATGCCCATTTGCACTAAGCATAACATAGCTGTAATTGAAGACAACGCTCAAAGCATAGGAGGCACATATAAAAATAGAGCTAAAGCGGGTACTATGGGTGAAGTAGGATGTACATCATTTTTTCCTTCAAAAAATTTAGGTTGTTATGGTGACGGAGGTGCAGTATATACTAATGATAACACTCTGGCCGCCCGGATAAGAATGACGGCAAGGCATGGACAATCTAAGAAATATTACCATGAAATAATAGGCGTAAATTCTAGACTAGACACTATCCAGGCTAATGTCTTAAAGGTAAAACTGAGAGAGCTAGACGATTTTGTGAGAAGAAGGCAAAATGTAGCCAAATATTATGACGATCATTTGGGAGGTATTAGTGGTTTAAAAATACCGAAACGATTTGCACATTCTGATCATGTCTTTCATCAGTATACGATCAGAGTAAAAGATGAAAAAAGGGATCATCTCAAAGCTTTTTTATACGAGCATAATATACCGGCTATGATCTATTATCCTGTACCTTTATATGAGCAAAATGCGTTTAAAAAATATCATAATGGCGTACCTCTACCAGTGACCGAAATGTTGTGCAAAGAGGTACTTTCTCTGCCTATTCATACAGAAATGAAGCAGGAGCAACTGGAATATATATGCCAAAGCGTTTCTAAATTTTTTAATTAAAATGAAATCAATTTATATACACGAATCTGCTGTAGTAGAAAAAGGAGCAGAACTAGGAGATGGCACTAAAATCTGGCATTATTGTCATGTGATGCCTAAGGTGAAAATGGGAAAGCAATGTAACGTAGGGCAGAATGTGTTTATAGCCAATGACGTGAATATTGGGGATAATGTAAAAGTTCAAAATAATGTATCTATTTACACTGGGGTGAATTGTGAAGATGATACCTTTCTTGGGCCATCTATGGTTTTTACAAATGTGATAAACCCTCGTAGTGGAGTAAACAGAAAAGATGAATACCTAAAAACTACAGTGAAGAAAGGAGCATCAATAGGTGCAAATGCCACCATTGTTTGTGGAAATGATATAGGGGAATATTCATTTATTGCCGCAGGAGCTATCATAACCAAAGAAGTGCCTGATTATGCACTAGTCATTGGAAGTCCAGGAAAGATAGTAGGGTGGATGAGTGAACATGGTATTAGATTAGAATTTGATCAGGATGGCATTGCCACATGCACTTATTCTGGTATAAAATATAAATTGGTCAAAGGAGTAGTGAAAAAATATTAATAATATTCTTAAAGTATAAAACCCTGTTTATCTTTTAATTAGATTTAATTTAGCAGAATGAATTATAGATTTGGACTCACTGGTGCGGCAGGATATGTGGCACCAAGACATATGAAAGCAATAAAGGATACAGGGTGTGACCTTAGTGCTGCCCTTGATAAAAATGATAGTGTAGGTATTATAGACAGCTATTTCCCCGATGCCAAATTTTTCACCGAATTTGAAAGATTCGACCGTCATTTAGAAAAAGAAAAGAGAAAAGGGCTTGGTATTGATTACCTCAGTATCTGCTCCCCTAATTACCTACATGATGCGCACTGCCGATTGGGACTGAGAACAGGTGCAGATGTCATCTGTGAAAAACCACTTGTGCTCAATCCTTGGAATATTGATGCACTTCAAGAAGTAGAAGCAGATTATAATAAAAAAATTTATAACATATTACAACTCAGGTTACACGATTCTATTATTGCCCTTAAAGAAAAAGTGGACTCTGGAGATCCTAACAAAATATACGATGTCGATTTGGCATATTTTACTTCTAGAGGAAAGTGGTATCATGTATCATGGAAAGGAGATAATCAAAAGTCAGGGGGTATTGCTACTAACATCGGTGTGCACTTCTTTGATATGTTGTCTTGGATTTTTGGTGACATCCAAAAAAGCGTTGTACATAGACTAGAAGGGGATATCGCAGCAGGATACCTTGAATTAAAACGAGCAAGAGTGAGATGGATATTGAGTATAAACTATGATTTTCTGCCAGAACCTGCTAAAGAAAAAGGAATGAGAACTTACCGAAGCATCACAGTGGGTGATGAAGAAATCGAATTTAGTGGAGGATTTACTGAGCTACATACGCGTAGCTATCAGCACATTATGGATGGGCATGGATTTGGAATCGGAGAAGTGAAAAACTGTATAAAAACGGTATATGATATCAGAAATTCCACCCCTATTGGCCTGAGCGGTGATTATCATCCTTTGGCAGGGCAGGTGTGATAATCTGTGATAAACCTATCACCTGTGTGATCGTTCTAAAATATTTTCAAGTGTGATGGAATTTGTATTTTTGAAAGAATAATGTAATTAGAGTGAATTACTTTAGAGCATTACTTATAACAATTTTGTGGACAAACTTGAGCCCACTCCGGAAACACACAAAATCAAAAAAGTTTCTTTTGGCGATCTCTATATTTTTTTTCAATTAGCTGATACTCAGGCATCACCGAATCTCAATAAATGTAAATCTCATCCAAAACAACTCATTTTGTGAAAAATGTCTGTTTCCGGAGTGGACTCAAACTTAACTTTAGCCCAAGAAAGAGAAGTTCATTCCCTTACCAGATCAAATGTGAATACCTCTATGCTGATAGTTGATTGAAAAGCTCAGAATTAATATTGAGCTGGTATTCCTTAGATCAGCTTCCACAATATTAAAAAAGCAAATATTAAAATAGAAATTACAGGTTATTAGTGCCAAATTTAAACCAAAAGTCAAATCCATCATTAGACCATCTACTGTCCCACTCAATGAATATTTGTTCGCCTTTTTCCAGAGCCAAGTGTGGGATTGACGAGGAGTAATCATATGATCCTCCATTACCACAACTGTCATCACTATTAGCCACAGCTATCATGTTGTCACAATCACCAGAGTGAATCCATAACCTAGAGTCCACTCCTGAAGCACAATTGAAAATTTTGATTTTTCCATCTGATGGGGCTGTAAACTTGAACCAATTAGAGTGGTCAGCATTATTTTGACTGGCTCCAAATCCTTTGACTGGCCCTAAAGCTTTAAATTTTCCATTTGAGGTAATCTCTATAGCAGTAGTACAATTGATTCCTGTATTCGCTTTACAGGCATTGTATCGAGATCTTATCACATTCCCAGGCTGATCGCCAAATCCCAAAGCAAAACTGATGCCAGCTACATCAAGATGACAATAACTCATAATGGTACCAACAGCGAGGCTTGGAATAATAACATCACAAGCCTCATTGGTTCTGCCACAATCATCAAGAGCCTTGTCGCCATTAGGCCCCCATACACAATCATGAGTGTGATGAGATCCAAAATTATGACCCATTTCATGTGAAATAATAAAAGCATCCCAGGTGTAATTACTGATGCCATTATAATTGCCCTGAACATTAGAATAAGCATATGCCCGAGATTTGTCGCACAATACATCTATATAAGCCTTGCCTCCATGATGAGCAGAATTGCCAGAAAGAAGATGACCCAGATCGCCATTAAAATTACCTGATAAGGCAGACCGAAATGAAGTCAATGCATTTTGAGACGAGCTTACATCGTAAGGATCAGGAATATTCCAAACTTTAATCTCTGATATTTCAATATCAATGTTTTCATTGGCATAAATTAAAGCTACTTGTGCAAAGACAGAATGAATATATGTCTCTACTGCGCTAATAGAACTTCCTTTTTGAAGAAATAAGTGATGATCAGCCTCGAAATAGATAGATACTTTTCCATCATCAGCACTTGATATAGTTTTGGAAATCGAATGTTTGAATGATTCATCATCATCAGCACTTGATTCACATGAAAATAAATTTCTCTTTTTAGAAGGAATTCTTTCACTCAACATATACTGCTTTGATTTAGCATTTGGGTTAAAATCAGTTAATGACCAATTTCGTCCATTCACAGCAATGTTGAGTGAAATATCATCCTTAGAAATGGCTAAATATGCCATTGAATTGTTTTGACCAGCTACTATACCAGAGTAGAATACAGGTCGGTTAGGTGATAGTTTATCACCCTTAGCAGACATTATTTTGTAGTCAGAATGTAGTAAATTTTGCTTTGTAAAATGCACATTTACCACTTTTTCTTTAAAAACTAAAGGCACAATGATCTTACGAGGTTCAGTCTCAAAAACCTTATTGATTGCTTTTACATTTTTCGAAAAAGTACTGCTTTTTAATGTCTGCCGAATAGAAAATAGGTCAGAAAGAGGTGCTTCTGATTTTTTCTGTGCCGATGCATATGGCACAGAGAGCACAATTGAAATGATTAATACTAAATAACTTGTTTTACACATACTGTTTTTACCAATTCAGTTAAATATATGAAAGTGTAATCAAGCACAATTGAGGTAGTCAAAGCTGCTAGTGAAGCACTTAGGAATAGTAAAATATAACATACCTTTTTTAGTCTGATACTTCGACATGCTCAGTACAAGCATTATGCAAAGGCATTTAGTTGCCTTCCCTAAAGTCAAAATCTCTAGACTAAAATTCAGAACTTATTTATTTACCATTCCTTATTTTCTAGTAAAAGAAATTATTCATCGAAATCGCTAAGAAGGGTGTTGTCCGTAGTTAGTATAAGTTGATAAAATTTGTAATTGGAATATCAACTCAACAATACAAATGTATTCCAACCCACTATACAAATCTTACCTGAATATGAAAAGTATTTTACACTTTTTAAGTTTCATAGGGGGTAAATGGCATTTGGACTTTCAAACTTTGTATTTCTCCCATAGATTCGTGTCACCTTTGTTAGGGCAAGACTGGGATAGTCAGATCATTTTATATGTCTTCTATATTGAAGTGCATGTTGCAATACTTGGTATATATGGTAAAATGCTACCCATTTATTAGAATAGCCTTTTCTTTTATTTTGTGGATGTCAATGTTGAGTTTGACATTTCTTCCTACACTTTCAGCACAAGAATATCAAAGCCCATTATCACTTTCTATTACTTTTGACCAATGGCCAGAAGAAAGCAGTTGGGATATTCGTATAGGTGATACTACTCTAGTGCATATCGTTGATTATCAATCATTTGGAGATGAACATGACGAGACCACAATTACAGTGAATGATATTAACCTAGTGCCCGCTCAGGGTTATTATTTTAATTTTTATGATGTTTTTATTGACGGTATTTGCTGTATTCAAGGTAGTGGGAGTTTTACATTAAAAGATGCAAATGGCAAGGTTATAATTACGGGAGGGGAGTTTGAAGTGAAAGAATCCGTAGTTTTTAATATAGCAGGTGACCTTTGCGGTAATGGGCTTAAAGACAATGGAGAAGAAGGAATAGATTGTGGAGTATCTTGTATGCCATGTATAATTGGCTGCATGATTACCAATGCTCATAATTATAACTCAGCGGCCTTATCAGATGATGGTTCTTGCCAAACTTGTGATGATGGTATAAAAAATGGAGATGAATTAGCTACCGATTGTGGCGGTGTTTTGTGCGAGCCTTGTATAGAAGGATGCCTAGATGAAACAGCCCATAATTATAATGACAAAGTTGTAATCAGCAGTGGTAACTGTGAGACGTGTTCTGATGGAATAAAAAATGGAGATGAAGGAGGAATAGACTGTGGAGGATTAAAATGTGTACCCTGCATTTCTAATTGTACTGAAGACAATTATAATACAACCTCAGAAATAAAAAATGACATGACAGTATCAGTAAATCAAAGTATACAATCAAGCCATAAAGTGCATGCTAACCTTAATGTAGAATTTATAGCTGGACTAGAGATAGTTCTGGGTGCGGGATTTGAGGTGGGTAGCGGCACTGTATTTAAAGCTGATATTGGGGGATGTGAGTAGTGGATGATTTGATTATATTAAAACCTTCACTTTGTACAGAAAATGTCACTTTTCGGGTAGCGTCAATTTATCATTCTGCAATTTGACCTAGTGCTCTGTCAAGGATAAATTGACGGGTAACTTTGGCATCTTTTGAACCTGCTCTTTGTTAAAAATACTCGCCATATCTACTGCAATGACTGCGTTTTTTGCCTCGTTCAGGATCAAATTATGCGCAAAGCCTACCCGTCATTTAACACTTGATAGAGCACTAGTGCTATTCCTACCTATACTTGATTTTGTAACAAAAGACCTTGGGTAACTGTTCATATATATCCAATTTTGGCTAAAAAAAAGTTCTTTTTCTACCATATTTCAGCTATTGTTTTCGTCACATTTCTGCTATACCTCAAAAAATAAACTTTATCAGGTAAAAAACAATATATTATCTCAATAGTGCCCACCTGAGTAGTTACGACCTTGGAGAGATTATAATATTGTAAAATTATTATTAATGAACGTGACAGCGACTTCGGAGAAGTTGAATATTTCTATATTTTATCAAAGATGAGGATTGAAGAAACATCCAACTTCTCCGAAGCCGGTGCACCATTTGAATCAATGTGATATAAACAGGGGATATCTCTGAGATCCAATCTGCGATCAATGGTGTAATAATTTCGTTATCAACGCGATCTATTTATAAACAGCCTGGAATGAGGTATAAAAAATTTTCGTTTTGCTCGGTACATTATAAAAAGAGAACAGAAAAATTTTTGTCTATTTATAGCAAAAAAAATCCACTATTCTTCTCTTTATTTCAATAAGTTATACATATATAAATATAATATATAATTAATTGCATATTTTTGCTACCGATAATTTGTTGTTGATAATTTGCTTTTATTTCAGATCAATTGAATTTTGACATTGCATTAGTTGGGATGGGTATTGTAGGTCTTTCTACAGCTTTAGAACTGAAGAATGTGCATCCAGATATATCCATTGTGATAATAGATAAAGAGAAAGATATTGCGCTACATCAGTCAGGGAATAACAGTGGTGTAATTCATTCTGGCATATACTATAAATCTGGGAGCGCTAAGGCAGAAAACTGTCTAGAAGGTTATTCTAAAATGATTACCTATTGTGAAGAAAAACAAATAGATTATTCTTTATGTGGTAAACTAATAATAGCTAAAAATGAGAGTGAAGTTACAGAGCTCAATAATATATATGATCGAGGCATAGAAAAGGGGATGAAAAATCTAGAAATTATTGATGGAAAGCAGATCAAAGAAATTGAACCACATGTTACTGGATATAAGGCTATTCGTGTTCCTCAGGCAGGAATTGTGGATTATAAAAGAGTTTCTTTAAAAATCCAGGAAGATCTAAAAGATAAGGGTGTTACTTTCTTATATAATACTAAGGTGCTGGGTATAAAAATTGGGAAAGATATTCAAATAAAAACATCGAAAGAGAGCGTTAATTCTAAGTTTATAGTGAATTGTGCAGGTCTTTATTCAGATAGATTGGCAAAATTATCAGGTTGTAATATCAATTATAAGATTCTACCATTCCGAGGAGAATATTACCAATTGAAAAAAGAACTCAACCATTTGGTAAAAGGACTAATTTACCCTGTACCCGACCCTAATTTTCCTTTTTTAGGAATCCATCTTACTAAAAAAATGGATAACTGTATAGAAGCTGGGCCAAATGCTGTTTTAGCTTTTAGACGTGAAGGATATAAGCTTTCAGATGTAAATTTTTCTGAGCTTGGAGAGACCTTGCGATATTCAGGATTCCAAAAATTGGTGAGTAAATATGCATCTGTTGGTATAAAAGAACTAAGACGGTCAATGTCAAAAAGAACATTCTTGAAAGAACTTCAATCATTTATCCCAAGTCTTTCGCTGAATGATTTTAAGTATAGAGGAGCAGGAGTAAGAGCTCAGGCATGTGACCCAGAAGGCAATCTTATAGATGATTTTATGATTCAGAGTGAAGGTAATGTGGTTAATGTCTGTAATGCACCTTCACCAGCTGCCACTAGCTGTTTTGCTATAGCAGAAAATATTGTCAAAAATTTTGTGAAGTTAAAATAAGGATTTTATGGAAATAAAAGGAAGTAAAGTATTGGTAATTGGAGGTGCTGGGTTTATTGGTGCTTTTATTGTAAACGAGTTACTCAAAGAGAATGTGAAAGAGGTAGTAATCTACGACAACTTTGCACGAGGTAATATGGAAAACCTTACAGAAGCGCTACAAGATGACAGATGTTCAATATTTGACTTAGGCGGAGAGATAAGAGATGTGGACGTGCTGGATGCTGCAATGAATGGAGTAGATTATGTTTTTCATTTAGCAGCCATGTGGCTGTTACATTGTAAAGACTTTCCTCGTACAGCTTTTGATGTTAATATTGGAGGTACTTTTAATGTATTAGAAGCATGTGTTAAAAATAATGTAAAGAAACTCATATATTCTTCTTCCGCTTCTGTATATGGTGATGCGGTAGAATTACCGATGACCGAAAAGCATCCATTTAATAATAAGAATTTTTATGGCGCAACAAAAATTGCAGGAGAGGCCATGTGCACAGCTTTCAATGATCGCTATGATTTAAAAGTTATAGGACTTAGATACATGAATGTATATGGTCGTGGCCAGGATCAAACAGCCGCATATACAGGAGTGGTACCTATTATGCTTAATAAGATTGAGGCCAATCAGGCACCAGTCATCAATGGAGATGGTAGTCAGGCTTATGACTTTATTTATGTTGAAGATGTGGCAATGTGTAATATAGATGCACTAAAAAGTAATGTTGCCTTTGGGTTTTATAACGTAGGAACTGAAGTCCAGACGTCTATAAAAAAGTTGTGTGATACAATTTTACAATTAAAAGGATCTGACCTTGAAGTTATTTATAAGCCTTATTCTGAAGATGACGCAAGAGCACTTGTCCAAAATAGAATCGGATCTAGAAAAAGAGCAGAAAATGAATTGGGATTTAAATATCGTTTTGAATTGGAAGAAGGGCTGCAAAAATTGATTGATTGGAGAATAGAAACGGGTCTTGATAAAAGGTAAAATTGATATACCAAATGACTGATAAAATGAAACAAATCCAGATTGCTCAACCAAGTATCGGTGAAGAAGAATGGATGGCCTTGAGAGAACCAATCTTCAGCGGTTGGCTGACCTCTGGCCCCAAAGTCAGAGAATTTGAAGAAGCATTTGCCAAACGTCACCAAGTTAAGCATGCCATTGCTACTACAAGTTGCACCACTGCAATACATCTTGCATTAGTAGCTCTTAATATCAAGTCTGGAGATGAAGTCCTCGTCCCTGCATTTACATGGGTATCTACAGCTAATGCTGTTTTGTACTGTGGCGCTACACCTGTTTTTGTTGATATTGATCCCATTACATTTAATATTGACCCTAATGATATAGCTCATCGTATCAATAACAATACAAAAGCGATCATTCCAGTTCACCTATTTGGCTTGTGTGCTGATATGGATGCAATAAAAAATGCAGCACCTGGTATTCCACTTATCGAAGATGGTGCCTGTGCAGCAGGTGCGTCGTATAAGGGTACTCCAGCTGGAGGTTTGGGAAAGATTGGGTGCTTTTCATTTCACCCCAGAAAATCAGTGACTACAGGAGAAGGAGGCATGGTAACTACTAACAATAGTCACCTTGCGGAGAAAATGCAGATTTTACGTAATCATGGAGCGTCGGTATCAGAAGAAATGAGACATCATGGACAAAAGCCCTATCTGCTTCCCGATTTTCAAATATTGGGTTTTAACTATAGAATGACTGACCTTCAAGGAGCTATAGGCGTAGTGCAATTAAGCAAATTAGATCAATTTATAAACGAAAGAAATGAAGCTTCAAAATTCTATAAAAGTGAATTATCCGAAGTGGAGTGGTTGACTACACCTTTTGCACCAGAAGGGTATAGGCACGGTTGGCAATCTTATCCTTGTTTGGTAGATGAATCTCTTGCTCCTCACTCTAGAAATGATATCATGGAGTTGTTACAGCAAAATGGCATATCCACTCGACCAGGAACACATGCTGTACATATGCTTGATTTTTATGCTAATAAGTATGGCATTCAACCTTGTGACTATCCTGGAGCTAGAATCGCAAATGATTTTTCTATGTCAATACCTTTGCATAACCTCATGATCGATGAAGATTATAAGTATGTGGTCGAAACAATAAAATCTATAATATAAGTGGATAAAATATCAAACAATACTCATAAGAGTTTTTCTGACAAGTGGAATAAAAACCCTGATTTAGCATTTAAAAGCACTTTGGATAGTAGTTCAGAAATTAATTCTTGGATTTTAAATAGAAATGGATTTTCTGATATCGAAAAATTTGGCACATATCTAAAAGACAAAAAAAGAGTACTCGATGGAGGCTGTGGTAATGGAAGAATCACAGCATTGTTGAGATTAAACACACCTCCAACTTCTGAGATCGTGGGAATAGATTTTTCGTCTCATGATATTGCAGCTCAAAACCTTACTCAATACTCGAATGTTAGTATATATCAAAAGGATTTATTGGAAGATTTGAGTGAATTAGGTCAATTTGATTTTATCTATTGCCAAGAAGTATTACATCATACTTCTGATCCAGAATTGGGGTTTAAAAACCTGGTTGATATCCTTTCCAAAGAAGGAGAAATAGCAATATATGTCTATAAAAAGAAAGCGCCTATACGAGAGTTTACAGATGATCAAGTACGTAGAGAAATATCACCTATGGGCTACGAAGAAGCCATGACTGAATGTAGAAACATTACTCATTTGGGCAAAACCCTCAGTGATATAGATGTCAAAATAGACGTTCCAAAAATAAATAGCCTTCAAATTGAAGCAGGATGTTACACTATACAAAGATTCATATATCATTTTTTTATGAAGTGTTTTTGGAATAATGACCTGACTTTTGAAGAAAATGCAGTAATAAATTATGATTGGTACCATCCACAATTGTGTTCGAGACATACCCTAAAAGAAGTGAGATCATGGTTTGAAGAAAATGACCTGAATATTTTACACGAATGTGTCGATTATTATGGCATCACAGTGAGAGGAAAAAAGAAAATGAAATAGAATGTGTGGTATTATTGGAATATTTAATTTGAATGAAAAGCCTGTCTCTCTGTCTCTCTTGAAAAGGCTTACCAATGAGATTTCGCATAGAGGCCCTGATGATGAAGGATACTATACCGATAAAAATTTAGGATTAGGACATCGCAGACTTTCTATTTTAGATACCAGCCCTAAAGGAAAACAGCCCATGATGTCAAAGGATGGAAAATGGGTAATCATTTTTAATGGATGTATTTATAATTTTTTGCAACTTAAAGTAGATTTGCAATCTAAAGGCCATGA
Source organism: Saprospiraceae bacterium (assembly GCA_036479115.1). GTDB lineage: Bacteria > Bacteroidota > Bacteroidia > Chitinophagales > Saprospiraceae > UBA7328. The sequence goes on from JAZGFD010000117.1 coordinate 16,089, forward strand.
TTTTATATCCACATCTGATACCGAGGTTGTTTGTGAAGGAATTGCAGAATACGGAGTTTCTTTTTTTGAAAAACTAGATGGCATGTTTGCCATAGCAGCCTGGAATACAAAAGAAAGGAAGCTGTACATAAGTCGAGATAGACATGGAGTTAAACCAATTTATTACTGGTTAGGACAAGGGGTCTTAGTCTTTGCGTCAGAGATCAAAGCCATAATCAAACATCCGGATTATTCTATTGCTGTTAACAATGATGCCCTCAATGAATACTTTACATTTCAAAATGTTTTTCGTTATCACACTTTATTTCAAGGTGTCACAATGTTGCCTCCTGCTAATACAGTAGAAGTTGATATTTCTACCAAAGGAGTTAAGCACAGATCATGGTGGGATTATGATTTCAGCCAGCCAGATGAATCTATGTCATTTGAAAGTGCAAAAGAAGGAACAATACACCTATTTAAGCAAGCAGTAACCAAGCAAATGATATCTGATGTGCCAGTAGGTTCATATCTGTCTGGAGGAATGGATTCGGGGTCGATTACAGCCATCGCCTCTAGTCAAGTGGATAGATTGTGCACATTCACTTGTGGATTTGACATGTCTCATGTGAGTGGTGTGGAAGCCAATTACGATGAGCGCCGAGATGCCGAAATTATGGCAAGTTATTTCAATACCGAACATTATGAGCAAGTGATAAACTCAGGAGACTTAAGATGGTCTTTACCTCGTGTAGTTTGGCACTTAGAAGATTTAAGAGTAGGGATGAGTTATCCTAATTATTACATTAGTCGTTTGGCTTCAAAGTTTGTAAAAGTTTGCCTTCAAGGCACAGGTGGTGATGAGCTGTTTGGAGGCTACCCTTGGCGCTATTACAAAGTATTTGATTCGATAAATCAAGAAAGTTATTTTGAAAAATATTATGAATTTTGGCAAAGACTCGTACCTGATAACGAAAAAAATAGCCTGTTTACAAATCAGGTACTATCTAATTTGAGTTTGGGGCTTGATGCACCAAAACAAAGTTTCAAAAATGTGTTTCTCTTTAATGACAAATTGCAATATAATAGCCCTGAGGATCACATTCAGAACAGCCTATATTTTGAAATCAAAACGTTTTTATCAGGCTTACTTTTGGTCGGCGATAAATTATCTATGGCGAATGGCCTCGAAGAGAGATTCCCATTTTTGGACAATGATCTCGTTAATTTTGCCCAAAAAATACCTATAAGACATAAATTGGGAAATTTAACAAATGAAATAAAGAGAATTGACGAAAATGTATCTGGCAATAAACACATGGCATACCGAGAATTTAATGATGGTAAGAATGTTTTAAGAAAATCAATGTTAACCCTTCTTCCTGAACGGATAATAAATCGAAAAAAACAAGGATTTTCAGCACCCGACGAGTCTTGGTATAGGGGAGCAAATGCCGATTATGTCAAAGATTTGTTATTGGGACAAAGAACAGTTTCAGCTGAATTTATTAACCCTGACTATATAAAAAAGACAATTGATGAGCATGTCAATAAAAGAATAAATCACCGACTCAGGATCTGGTCTTTTATGAATTTTGAGTGGTGGTGTCGATTATTTTTGGATGGACAGAGTATAGATAATTATAATTAATATAAGATACTATGCAAAAGCTAATAATCATCGGTGGAGGAACGGCATTTTATGAGATATGTGGAATTATTAGAAGCATTAATAATAAGGTGAATCCCAGCTATGAGGTTGTAGGTATTTTAGATGACGATGCGTCTCTTATAGGCAAAAAGCTTAACGATATACCAATAATTGGAACTTTACAGCAGGCTAGTACATTCTCTAATGAATGCAAATTTGTATTTGCCATAGGATCGATGAACACAAGACTGGAAAGAGAAAATATATTAAATAAAACTGGATTAGAAAAAAAATGTTTTGAGACATTAATTCATCCAAATTCTGATATTGATATTTCAGCAACAATTGGCTTTGGATGTATCATTCATTTTGGAGTGGTGGTAGGAAATCACGCTGTTTTGGATGGCTTCAATATTATTGCTGTTAATAGCGCAATAGGCCCATATGTCCAATTGCATGAATATTCTATGATAACCAGTTTATGTTTAATATTGACAAATTCTAAAGTTGGCAAATTTTGCTTTATTGGTTCTTCGTCTACAATAACGGAGAATGTCACAATTGGAAAAGGCAGTTTTGTAGGGGTAGGGTCTATCGTTACTAGGAGTTTGAAAGAAGGGTCATTTGGAATGGGCAATCCTTTTAGAATATTAAAAGTAGATAAAATCAATATTTAAAAAATGACTTCATTCTGCCTTGATTTATTCTGAAATATATTGAAGTTGTTTATTAACGTGTGTTAAAATTAGTAGTAAGTGCTTGATTATCAAGACGAACCTCTTTTCTTGATTCATAGTCATAGCTATGGTTCGAGAAAAGATGAATTATTGAGGATCAATGACTTGCAAATAAATTAATAAAATGTTTTTAAACAACTTCATTGAAAATAATCTAATGATAACTACTCAGGTGGGCGTTTTCGCGATAAAAAAAGAACTTTTTTTAATCAAAATTAGTTCCAACTGTGGAAATGCATCTGATGTTAATACCATGATTTTTATTTAGACAATTAAAAAATATGATAAAAGAAACAGTAATAGCCACTATTCAAGATGTAGTCGATTCTTTTTCTGATGCCGAAAATGTCAAAATAGACGAAAATTCAGAGTTGTTTGGTAAAAACTCTATTATAGATTCAATGACTTTGGTTTCAATAATTGTTGATATCGAAGAACTATTTAGCGATAAGTACAACAAAGAAATTTGTTTAACAGATGATCGTGCTATGACTCGAGAGCAATCACCATTTGATTCTGTAAAAACTTTGATAGACTACATTGAAGAGATAACTAAGAAATAATGACTTATAATGGCAAGATAGTTTTGATAACAGGCACTTCAAGAGGAGTAGGAAATAAACTTGCTGAATACTATTTGAAAGAAAATGCTACTGTAATAGGTATAAGTACTTCTAATTTTTCACTTAACGGATTATATGATCACTATAAATGTGACTTGTCTAATGGTAATGAAATAAAAGACACATTCAGAAAGATTAGTAAAAATCACAGTTGCATTGATATAGTAATTAATAATGCGGCTATTTTGACTTCTCAGTATTCACTCATCATGCCTGTTAAAAATGCAGAAGACATGGTAAAAACTAATTTATTGGGAACTTTTTTTGTCTCAAGAGAGGCAGCTAAATTGATGCGAAAAAGCGAATACGGAAGGATAATAAATATTGGGTCAATGGCAGTGAGTCTGGAGCCTAAAGGTGACTCTATTTATGCAGCGTGTAAAGCAGGCATTGGGACAATTACTAACATAATGGCAAAAGAACTAAGTACCTATAAGATAACATGTAATACATTAGGCATCACAGCCATAGAAACAGATATGTTAAATCAGTTGCCACGTGAAAAAATTGATGAAATCATTAAAACATTACCTATACCCAGATATGCAACAATAAATGATATCATCAATGTAATAAATTTCTTTTGCTCAGAAAAAAGTTCTTATATAACAGCACAAACCATTTATTTAGGGGGTATACATTGATATGGTAATAAGAATAAAAAACATTGCTTTTCCTTCTAATACCTATTTGCTTATCAATAGTAACAAGCAGTGCATTATTATAGATCCAGGTACTGATTATATGTCAATAGACAGTGAAATAACTCGCTTAATGCTATTACCAACATATATACTAGCAACTCATGGACATTTTGATCATGTATCAACTGTTTCTTTTTTTCAAGAAAAATATGAAGCTCTTTTTGGAATACATTTTTTAGATAAGACTTTACTAAAATCTATTAATTTTTATCGGAAAGTTATGAAAATTGAGGGCTATACCGCCATTCCAGTACCAGATTTTATTTTCAGTAAAAATACAGAATTATTGGACTTGACAGGATTTGAAATTAGGTCATATAATTTTCCTGGCCATACAAAAGGAAGTTGTGTTTTTAAATGGAATGACAAATTGTTTACTGGTGATACACTCTATGTAAAAGGATTAGGTTTTAATGGTTTTCCAGGAGAAAACAAACCCATTCTCAAAAAATCATTAATTCATATTCTTGACCTGTTTGTAAAAAATTACCATGTTTATCCAGGTCATGGAAAAGATGATAAATTGAATAATATTAGAACAAGAAATACAGAGTTATTTCAGTTCATAGAAATGCCGATAGATGGATGAGTTTGGTATAGGAATAATTTCGACTGGTCATGTTTTACCAACAAAAGAAATGACCAATGATCAAATATGTGAGCATTTGGATGATGTGACCCCAGAATGGATAATTGAAAAAACTGGAATTAAGAAAAGGTACTATGTAGATAAAGACCAAAATGCATCTGATTTGGCAATTGCTGCGTGTAAAAAAGTATTGTCAAATACAGAATTAGACATTCGTGATGTAGGATTAATAGTAGTGGCTTCTTTTTCTCAAGATTATTTATTTCCACCGCTATCAGCTAAAATTCACAAAGAGCTAAGTGCTTCTAAAGAATGCCAAATTATTGATTTGAATACCAATTGTGTGGGTTTAGTAACAGCTTTAACCATGGCTTCTGATCGGATGAAAAATTCTGATATCAAATATTCACTTATTATTGGAGTTGAGGTTCTTTCGCGATTTACCAATTTACATGATGAAAATACCGCTGTGTTTTTCGGTGATGGAGCTTCTGCTGTATTGCTAGGAAGAGTTGCAAAAATGTATGGCATTCAATCTTCAAAATTCATGACTGACTCTTCTACATATGAATCTGTGAGGTTAGTCAAAGGAGGGTCAAGTAACTTAAATCTTGTAGGGAATGCTCAAAATAAATATTCTTTTATAGAGCAAAATAGCTTGGCTACATGGAAACAAGCCATAACAAATCTCCCTAAAGTAATAACAAAACTAATAGCTTCAAATGATCTTACAAATGATGATATTGATTTTATTATTTTCCACCAAGCCAATAAAGTACTCATAAATTATGTCATGAAAAAAATGCGAATTGATAGCGATAAAACATTTACAAACGTAGAAGAAATAGGGAACACAGGATCAGCAAGTATTGGCATAGCATTGAGTCAAGCGATTGAACTCAAATATATCAAGGCCGATCAATATTTATTAATTGCTGGAGTGGGAGCAGGTTTTAATTTTGGAGCTTCTTTGTGGAAAATGCAATTAAATTTTAATCAATGAAAGAGAGTAATTTTGTAAATGTGGTTGTATCAACAATTCAGGAAAAAGATAAACTTCATTATAAAAAGATAAGCAAGAATTTAAAAGAAATCAAATTGCTCTATCCTGAGGAATATAATGAATTGTCAGGGTTGTTAATATCTTATTTTAAAGACCTAAAAGTGAAACCCGAGTTAGTGGCCGAACATTACCTACTCATGATAAATGATATGAGACTAGAAGGAATAAAATTTAAAAGAACTGGCCAGTATTCATGTGCCAATCAACAAGAAGCCTTTGAAAAAGTGTATTCTAATAAAAAGATTATGAATTACTACATGAATGGTTTACTTCTTTCACAGATTTTGTGGTTGCATCACTTTCGTATGTTAATTTATTTTAAGAAGATGTTAGCTTTACCAATCCTTCAGTCAGTGGAAAAAGTTCTTGATATTGGGCCTGGACACGGGTTTTTCTCATTTCTTGTCCTAAAAGAATTAAAGGCATTGAAAGATATTGAAATTGTTGATATAAGCGAAGAGTCATTATCTATGACAAAATCCATAATCGGTGATGGCGCAGGAAAAATCACTTACTATAGAAAAGATATATATGATTTTAGCAGTACAAGTAAGTATGACCTGGTCATTTTAGGTGAAGTATTAGAACATTTGGACGACCCTAAACAAATATTAACAAAACTCAGAACTTTACTAAGTGAAGAAGGATTTTTATGGATTACCACACCTACTAACGCTCCTGCACTAGATCATATATATTTATTTAATAATAAGGAAGAAATCGTAGAATTATTAGAAGAATCGAATTTATATATAATAGAAAATTTTGGGTGTTATGCTGAAGAAATTGATGAAGCTTTAGCTAAGAGATTCAAGATTTCATATTTATATGGTGCTCTTTTGAAGAGCGACAAAGCACGATACGATGCGTAAATATAAAGACATAAATATTGGTGAAAAAGAAAGTATCACTCACAAAATAACACAAGAGGATATTGATAAGTTTGTCAACTTAACAGGTGATGACAATAAGTTGCACGTGGATGAATTATTTGCCAAGACGACTAAATTTAAAAAGCCTGTAGTTCATGGCATGTTAGGAGCCTCTTTTATCTCTACATTAATAGGAACGAGGCTACCAGGAGACGGAGCCTTATGGTTTTCTCAATCTTTAGAATTTTTACTCCCAGTTAGGATTAATGATGTTTTAACCATCGAAGCAGAAGTAACAAAGAAGCACGATAGAGAAAATATTATTGTACTGAATGTAGAGATTAAAAACCAAAATAGACAAGTAGTAACCAGAGGAATATCAAAGGTCAAAGTGCTAGCACAAGAGCCTGATATTGAAACTACTAAACAAGAACAAAAAAATGAAAAATATGCTTTGGTCTTAGGCTCTACAGGAGGATTAGGAAGGGCAGTAGCTAAAAAACTTTCAATGGACGGGTATAGAGTAATACTGCATTATTATTCTAATAAAAAATTAGCCAATCAAATCAAATCTGAAATCGATACTAATCAATTACAAACAATTTTAGCACAAGCTGATATTACAAAAAAAAGTGACCTTATAAATCTTTTGAAAACAGTAAAAAGATACACTACAAAATTGAAAGTTGTAGTAAACTGTGCCTCTATTAAAATTCCTCAACTAAAATTTGAAGAATTGGAATGGAAAGATTTTATATTTCAATATGAATTTCATATACACCCGTTTTTTGAGATTGTGAGCCTTTTTTTCGATTTAATAAAAAATGAAAGTCATGCAAAAATCATTGCAATTGGCTCTATGGCTGTGGACAAACCAAATAGTAGTTGGTCTCATTATATTAGTGCCAAAGCAGCTTTACATGGCTTTGTAAAAGCATTGGCTATAGAATTGGGCCCAAAGAATATTTGTGTAAATATGGTTTCCCCAAGCCTTATGGAAACAGATTTGACCACCGATATACCTGAGAAAACTAAATTAATAACTGCTTCGCAAACTCCATTGAGAAGGTTAGCAGAAGTGGAAGATGTAGCCAATACAATAAGCTTTTTAGCCTCTGATGCTGCGAATTTTATAACAGGAGAAAATATTCGCATAAATGGTGGACAGTTTTGTATATAATTTAAGAAATTATAGCTATACCGAAATTCTTGAGGTCAACACAATGCTCTCCAATATAAATTATCATAATGAATTTAATATACAAATATTAAGTAACACTACTGTCAATCCTTTGAATGAAATTCTTGAGGCTTTCGTAAGAAGTTTTAGAATGAACCCATCAGTGGAATTTGGAAATTATGACAATATTGTTCAAGATTCATTCTCTCTCGAAAAAGCTAATTTGGTGATAATTTTTTATGATTTAATGAATATCATAGAACATGCTCATATTAATCTAGAGCTACTCAAAGAGATAGAAGTTAGGGAAATGATTGCCAAAATAAAAAAGGAGATTCAGGTAATATTTAACAACCTTGCTGATCAGCCTTTAGTCCTTTTTAATATGTTTTATCCGTACAAATATAATGAGTTACATCATTTTCAATCGAATCTCTCATTTATTGCTCGAGAACTTAATGCTTTTTTAGCTGAGCAAAAAACAACAAATGTAGAACTAATTGATATTGAAAAAATAATAGCAACTATAGGAAGTAAAAACGCAATAGAATATAAGAAATTTTTAAAGTACAAAATGCTCTACTCTTTTCAATTTTTTAAATCATATGTCGCTTCAATAGATAATATGTTGCTCAGGTGTATGGGCAAAGTGAAAAAGGTTATAGTTTTTGATTGTGATAATACGCTTTGGAAAGGAATAGTGGGAGAAGATGGAATAAAAGGAATCGAAATGTCTTCTGATTCTGCCAAGGGTATTTATTTCCATTTGGTTCAAAAAATGGCTGTAGAATGGAGTAAAAAAGGAATACTTATTTGTCTGTGTAGTAAGAATAATTGGGATGATGTTATGCAAGTAATTGATACACATGAGGCTATGATTCTTACCTCTGAATACATTATCTCAATGAAAGTAAATTGGACCAATAAAGCTGAAAATTTGAGACACCTTGCTAGTGAATTAAATTTGGGATTAGACAGTTTTGTCTTTATTGATGATTCAGACTACGAAGTAAATTTGGTAAAAACGCAACTACCTGAAGTACTCACTATACAAGTGCCAAAGGAAATAGAAACTTACCCAATAATGCTTCATGAAGTAGTTACAAGATTTTTTAATCTAAAACCAATAAGTGAAGACTTAGACAAACTGAATCAATATAAACAGCAAAAAGTTAGACAGGATGCTTTGACTGATTTTGGAAATATTGACGATTATTTGATGAGCCTTGGCACAACAATCAAAATCTATCATAATGAAACTGAACATATAAAAAGAATAGCACAACTTACCCAAAAGACCAATCAATTTAACCTGACCACAAGAAGATATACTGAGCATGAGATAGAGGCATATATTAAAAGTGATAATACCGATCTATTTTCTTTAGAAGTGAAAGATAATTATGGGAATAGTGGTATTACTGGTGTTGCAATAATTTCAATAACTAAGACCCAGGCAATGTACATTGATACCTTTTTATTGAGTTGTAGAGTTATAAGTAGAAATGTCGAAAATGCTTTCCTATATTTCATTCTTGATTTTTATAAGAGTAAAGGAATCACCTCGATTCAGGCAGAATATATCGAATCTAAAAAGAATATCCTTGTTAAAGATTTATATGGAAATATAGGATTTGATTTAGATTCAGAAAAACAATTTTCAAAAAGATATTCTATACAATTAGAAAATTATAATCCTAGAAAAGAAAAAACTGTGCAAATAATAAAGTGATAATATGAAAATACAACATTACGAAAAAACACTCAAGGATCTAATGGCCCTTGTTTTCAAGGCAGAAAAACTCCAAATTGATGTCGATAGCTCAATTGATAATATTGACAATTGGGACTCTATTACCCACCTAAATCTAATTATTGCATTGGAGGAAGAATTTGATGTTTCCATTCCGGATGATGATGTGGGCAACATGATAAATTATAAAATTATACTTCATATTATTACGGAACTAAAGGAGAAATAGGTGGCAAAATCACTTGAATTTACTAAAGCCTTCAAAAAGTATGCTCATAAAGAGGCCATTGTCTATAGGTCAAATGTATATACGTATCAAGACCTTTTGGATAAAATTGAAACTTGGGATCGGTACTTTTCTAAGTACCCTGACCAAGCCATTTTCGCTGTGGAAAGTGATTTTAGTGTTGATTCTATTGCAATAGTATTTAGTTTGATTAAAAAAAATGCAATCATTGTCCCTTTGGATATTAAAAATCACAAACTCAATCAAAAAAAATATGATATCGCTGAAATAAATTTCTTGTTGTCCATAGAAAATGGAAACTATGAAATCACAGAGTTTCCTAAAAATTCAAGAGATAATGAATATTATTCCAGAATATTTGAATTGAATGTCCCAGGATTAGTGCTTTTTACTTCTGGGTCATCGGGGAATCCTAAAGGGGCCGTACATAACTTTTCATCTCTACTTAAAAAATTTGAAGCAAATAGACCTACTTATGTAACCATTAATTTTTTACTTTTCGATCATTGGGGAGGACTTAATACCATGTTTCACATATTATCAAATGGGGGCAAATTAGTGCTTTTAGAAGAGCGGCAACCTGATTATATATGCAGCCTTATCCAGAAATACGAAGTAGAGCTCTTACCTACTTCTCCTACCTTTTTAAATATGTTATTAGCGAGCAGAGCATACAAAAGATATGATTTATCTTCTTTAAAATTAATAACATATGGCTCAGAACCTATGCCAGAGAATGTATTAAAACTTTTGAATACGACTTTTGCAGGAGTCAAGTTTCATCAAACCTATGGACTCATCGAATTAGGAGTAATGCAATCTAAATCAGAAAGTAATGGGTCGTTATGGGTTAAGATTGGCGGAGAAGGATATAAAGTGAGAGTCAATGACAACATGCTAGAAATAAAATCTAATTCAGAAATGTTGGGATATCTCAATGCCCCTAGTCCATTTACCGATGATGGTTGGTTTAAGACTGGTGACTTAGTAGAAGTGAAAGGTGAATACTTTAAAATTTTAGGACGACAATCAGAACTTATTAATGTAGGTGGAGAAAAGGTATTTCCTCAAGAAGTTGAGAATGTAATTTTACAAATGGACAATGTTTTGGATGTATTAGTGTATGGTGAAAAAAACCTGATGGCTGGAAATATAGTCTGTGCAAAAGTTCAATTGAAAAATATCGAGGACCATTTTGTTTTTAAAAAGGAGCTAAAACAGTTTTGTAGAAAGAGATTAGAAAGGTTTAAAATACCTGCGCGAATTAAGATAGTAGATCATAATATTGTAAGTGGGCGATTTAAAAAACAGAGGTTTAAGTCACCATAGTTTTTAATCATAGAGATGAATTATTTTGATGTATATGATAGCATTGTCAAGAAAAAAAAGATTATTAAATTGCTAATTTTGAGCGATGTTTTAGTTTTTTTTAGTTGATTATTTGAATAACGAGAATGTTTTAAAACGTAGGCTGAAATTAGTTGTATGTGCTTGATTTTCAAGACAAAACTTCCATCTATTTCGCAGGGGTAGGCTTTTTGGAGTTGCATGGCAATAGCTATGGATCGAGAAAAAGGTGAAGTATTGAGGATCGATGTCTTGCAATAAAATTAACTATATGTCTAAACAGCTTGAATATTTTGTGAATAACATCCAATTCAATACATCTTGATATCCTACAATATTTATATTGTAATTTAAATATTTAAATGAAAATAATTTACAAAATTTACTGTTCTATTTTCTATTTATTATTATTTCCAATTTTTATTTTGGTTTTGATAATTGCCTATTTTCTACACAATATTTTGAAGCCAAATCAATCAAAACCAAAATTATTTTTTGGTCCAATACCCATTCTTAATAATAAATATTGGAGTGAATCCTTGAAAGAAGAAGGATTTGATAGCAAAACCGTAATGCTCAATTACTATTCGAGTATAAATAGTAAAGATTATTTTGATGTTGTCTTAACTACAAAACCGACTTTGTATAGCAAGGTTTTTTCTCCCATAAGTGCTTATTATTGGTACGTTAAATATCTATTATCCTTTGACATTTTTCACCTCCCATGTAGTGGTTTCTTTTTAGGAAGTTCAATATTATGGAGACTCGAAGGCCCATTATTTAGGTTATTTGGAAAAAAAATTATTGTTATTCCTTATGGAGGCGATTTTTATATGTATTCCAAAATCAAGTCACCATCTTTACAACATGGCTTATTGCTTTCATATCCTAAAAATGCATTAAACGAAGGTGCAATAGCGAGGAAAGTGAAATATTGGACAAGACAAGCAAATATATTTATTACATGTTTTCAGTTAGGAGGAGCATCAAGATGGGACGTTTTGCCATTTAATGCCTTGATAATCAATACCAAAGAATGGACAAGCAAGAAACATTATAATAAGAAAGATGGAAAAAATGGCTTTGTAAATATCGCTCATACTCCCAATCATAGAGGTTTTAAAGGCACAGAATTTTTGATACAAGCTGTCAAAGAATTACAAGATGAAGGTTTGTTAATTAACTTGATTTTAATAGAAAAAAAGCCAAACTCCGAAGTGAAAAAAATCTTATTTGAAGATGCTGATATTCTAGCTGAGCAATTTATTGCCACAGCATATGCTTTGAGTGGGGTAGAAGGCATGGCTACAGGACTGCCAGTAATGTCCAATTTGGATGAAGAAATATATACAAGATTGTTTAGGAGATTTTCTTATTTAAACGAGTGCCCAATTCTCTCTACTACTCCTGAAAATATAAAAGAGAATTTAAAAATTCTGATTACGAATCCTGAACTGAGAAAAGAACTAGGGATAGCAGGTCAGCGATATGTAGCAAAATATCATTCGTACAGTACTTCAAAATATTTTTTCGGAGCGATCTACAAGAATATTTGGAACGGAGAAAAGTTAGATTTATTAAATATGTTTCATCCATTAAAGAAAAGTTCGTACAATAACAAGATGGATATAATTAAGCATCCTTTGATTGAAAACAAATTGCCAAGCTATGTATAATGTTGACTACTAAACTGCTTTTCAATAAATAACTGTAATCTATGAATATTTTAATTGTTGGTGCTTCAGGGTTATTAGGGTTGGCTTTAGTTGAAGAGTTGCAAAACTCAAATAGACTTTATATCGCTGCGCGTTCTGTTTCTGATAAAGCACCTCATTCATGGCCTAACCATAGTATCAATATTGAACTTTGCGATTTTAGTACTTTGGCTTTCCCAAAAGATATTGAAGCTGTATATTATTTAGCACAATCAAGAGAATTTCGAGATTTTCCCGAAGGAGCTAGTGACATGTTTAAAGTGAATATTGAAGCGCCACTGAAGCTCATACAGTGGGCTCACAAAAATAATGTCAAAAAATTTATCTATGCTTCGAGTGGTGGAGTATATAAAAACCCATCACAACCCGTAAAAGAGTTTTTTAATGTAAACGCAAACGAGGATTACGGATTTTATCTTGGTTCTAAGCTGTCGGCTGAGATATTACTTAGAAATTTCGCCCAATATTTTGAAACATTCATAATTGCCAGACCTTTTTTTATGTACGGAGCAGGCCAGAATAAAACCATGCTTATTCCACGGTTGATCCAAAATGTAATAGATCATAAAACTATAACTATCAATGAGAATGGAGGTATAAAAATTAACCCCATTTATGTCACGGATGCCGCTAAGGCATTTGCTAAATTTTTAGAATTACAAGGAGATCATTTGATCAATATTGCGGGAAATGAAACCGTATCCTTACAAGAACTTTGTGAAAAGATTGGAATAATAGTGAAAAAATCACCAAATTTTGACATCCTTTTCAGTTCTCAAAACGATCTCATTGCTGATATTTCTTTGATGAAAAATAGACTCCATTTACCAGAGATTAGTCTAGAAAAAGGACTTGTAACCACATTTAATGCCATGACTAATGATACCTAAGTTAAGAATCTGTATCGCAGCTGTAGATGTAGCTTATCAATTTAGAGATTTAGAACGAGCCTTTGAAGATTTAGGCCATTCTGTAACTACTGTAGTTTTGCAATCTTTTTCAGAATATATATATACCCATGAAATAGCACCGAGAATAAGATATTCTTCATCCATTCCGATAGTGAATAAGTGTGTTAAGATTTCGAATATTTTACTCAAGATATTTTTTCATAGGAACAATAGCACTATTAAAAATATTACTAACGATAATGACATATTTATTTTCATCTGGCACTCCTTTGATCATGAATACCGAGATTTAGAATATTTACACAAATTAGGAAAAAAAATAATATTCATTTTTGTTGGTGATGATGCGCGATGGCATCATGGCATGAGGCAGGACTTTATCAAGCATGGCATCACACCAGTAAAATACGAGAATAAGTCAATTAAAATATTTGGAAAATCTATTAGCACAGCAGATGTTGATCCTGGAATCAACGGGCTTTTATTTAGATTGAAAAGAATTAGGGCCGCAGAAAAGTATGCAGATTTAATCTTTAGCAAGAGAGAGCAAGCACAGCTCCAATTGCGCCCATTTTATCATTTTCCTATGTATTTCTATCCTCCTGATTTTAAAAAGGATGACATTCAGAAGGGTAATTTAGTTCCAATCGTCGTACATGCACCGACCAATCAAAGTGTAAAAGGAACAAAATTTGTTTTTGAAGCCTTTGATCGCTTGAAAAAAGAAGGCATTCCATTTTTACATGTTCTCGTTACGGGCATGTCACATCAGGAGGCTTTAAAAGCTTATATCAATGCGGATATTATCATCGATCAACTATTTATACCAGGAGGAGGAAAGCTGTCTACAGAAGGCCTCGCTCTTGGCAAAGTCGTAATGGCTAATATGTCATATAATGATTATCCGCAAGGGTTTCATTCTTCTGAATGCCCTATAGTTGATGTAAATCCTGAAAATTTATACGATAAGCTAAAAGACCTTTTAATAGATACAAACAAAAGACAAAAGATTGCTGATAAAGGTAAAGCTTATGCTGCTGAGGCACTCTCTGTAGTCAAGTTTTGTGAAAGACTGGTAAACCTTTTGCAAGATGAGAATGGTGACTATGATTTCTACCCTGATTTCTTTCGTAGTGATTTCATCCCAGAATCAGATGAAGCCAAGAAAGCTTATAACCAATATACTCAAAGAGTAAAAGACACCAAGTGGTACAGCAAACATGTAAAACCTGGAAACAGAGATGGGCTAGTTTTTTAAAGCGTTACTACGTTTGATCCATTCGTTAAACATTACTAACCTCCACACCAAATCAGCATTTTTATTGTTACCTTTTTTGTAACTTTTAATGATCCCCTTAGCTTTTTTTATATTTAACATTGACAAATTCTTATAGTCCAAATCTTCCACTAAGTCCTTTAGTGGCCCTCTAAGCCATTTTACTGCTCCAGGAGTGACAAAGCCCTTTTTATCGCGCCTATTATAGATGCCAGCCGGAAGATACTTTTTAAGTCCTTCTCTCAATAGGTACTTTGATTGGGCTTGGTATACTTTATGATCTGAAGGTACAGAAAAAGCAAATTCTACAAGGCGATGATCTAAAAATGGAACACGTGACTCAATAGAAAAATTCATAGAATTTCGATCTTCGAATAAAAGCAAATCTTGAAGCTCCGTGTTAAATAGTTTATGATATGAATAATTATCAGTTTTTGAATCAAATGTGTCCTCAAGGTGAAAAGGTAGATCATCTACATATTCAGAAAGACCTAAAAATGGATCATAATGCTTGTATGCATGTTTAAAAAGCTGATGCTCAGATACCAACCCAGCAAGTATGCTCTTTAATAATCGTAAGACAGCCTCTTTGCTACTATAACCCTGTTCTTTTATGTGTTTAATAAATATATCTAATCCTTTACTAGGATTTTTTGATATTAATCCATCAGCAACAACTCTATAATAAGATTGCATATACCCTATCAAATACTCATCAGACCCTTGACCATCAAGCAGTACCTTCATACCTTTTTCTGCTGCCATTTTCATCACAAAATATTGAGAGATAATAGAAGAACTCAACACAGGTACGTCAAGACAATTTATAATATTATCTAACTCATTTCTTATTTCAAGATCACTTGGCTGTTTGAAATAACCATGAATATTTGAAAATTGATCATGTATCATTTTAACATAAGGGCGTTCGTCCACTTCTCCCTTTCCATCATAATATATCGTAAACGTATTAAATTCTATATCAGAATAATCCCTACCTATGATAGATGCAATAGCTGAGCTATCTAGCCCACCTGAAAGTGTGCCACCTACTGGTACATCTGACCTTAAATGGAGATCAATGCTGTCTAAAAACAATTCTTGAAACTTATCAGTGTGCTCAGAGATAGACAATTTGCTCTTTTCTTTTTCAAGAATATCCCAATACTTGTAGGTGCGAATCGATGCGGTATCTATGTCGAAAATAAGGTTATGAGATGGTTTGATCTGATCAAGGTTTTTATAAAAAGTGTTAGATTGATATCCAGTCCATTTGAGTTGTAAGCTCATATATATTTGCTCAATATTTAGGTCTGAATTCAATATTGGACACTTTTGAAAAGCTTTATATTCCGAACCGAAATAGAAGCGGTCATTCTTATGAACATAGTAAAAAGGTTTTATTCCGAATCTATCTCGCGAACAAAACAATATTCTTCTATTAGCATCCCATATTACAAATGCCCACATACCAATAAACCGAGTGACACACTTTTCTCCCCAAAAGTCGTAGGCTGCAATGATTACCTCAGTGTCACTATTAGTTTTAAATTTATATCCTTTTGATTTTAGATCTTTTTTAATTTCGAGATAATTATATATTTCGCCGTTATAAGTCAGTATATGACCTTTGTAATGCATCGGCTGATTTCCATTATCAGTTAGATCTATTATGGATAAACGGTTGTGACCTAGCACTATATCGCCACTAATATAAGAATCGCTAAAATCAGGGCCTCTATGCTTGATAGCGCTCAACATAGAATTGATGAGGTGCTTTTTTTCTTCTTTATTATTGATTTGTTTATCAAAAAAACCTGCTATTCCGCACATTATCTTTTACTGCTTTTTATTAATTATTTTATCCCAAATTTCTCTTCCCAAATCTTCAACCCCAATAAGATCCATATATAATTATAATGCCATCTCAGCTTGGGATGGGCAGGGTAGTCGAGTATACATTTTATATAATCATAATTAAATATTCCTTGTTTATCTATGTATTCTTTTGTAAGCTCCGCCTCTGCTCTTTGCTTCAGATCTTTTTTAAATTGTAAATATGGATTCACCGTAAAGCCCCACTTTTTCTTAGCGACAATTTTCTTTGGCAGTAATGGCTTCATAGCTTTTCTGAATAAGGCCTTAGTTTGATTATTTTTAATCTTATACTGGATAGGAATTGAAAATCCATAGTCCACTAATTCTCTGTCTAGAAAGGGTACCCTTTCCTCAATACCATGAGCCATGCTCATTCTGTCATCGACTAAGAGGTAGTCATTGACCATTTTTGAGTTAAACTCAGCTAATAGTACATCATCAAGTGGAGAATTAATCTTTTGAAACCAATTCATAAAATATTCTGCCGTTTTAGGGAGGTTTCCTTTTTCTTCGGAGATATATTTAGCACTGTATATATTTTTATAAAAATCGAGATCAAAATCCCACACATTACGCATGATGAGATAGAACTTTTCTATCCTCCCAATAGATAAAAGCATCTGCATACCACGTCTGTATTCATCAAACCTCAGAGCACCACTACCATTTTGTATTTTGAAAATAAAATCAGCTTTCCATCTCATTAGTTTCTGTAAGAATTGTGGCATTCGTCTGTGCCATTTGTTAAATGGAAAAATGAACTTGTGTATATCATAACCTGCAAAAAGCTCATCTCCACCTAATCCCCCCAACACCACCTTCACGTGCTTATTCACAAAAGCAGACATGTGATAACCTTGTAAAAGATTGATCTTAGGCTCTTCAGCATGCCATATCACCTCTTCCATATTAGACAATGGATTCATAGTGAGACTTGATTCTCTATGTATTGTACCAAATCTTTCCGCTATTAATCTAGCATCTGGAAACTCATCAGTAGGCTCATTAAAACCCAACGTAAATGTATTGATATCAGTAACTCCTAACTCTGACATTTTCTGTACTAATGCAGAAGAATCTAGCCCTCCTGATAGATATACCCCTATGGGTACGTCACTCACAAGTTGACGCCTTACAGCTTCTTTAAGGTGAAAATTTAGACCTTCTATTGCCTCACTTTCTGTTAAGTTGTGATTTATCCTTGGTCGGAGTGACCAGTATTTTATTACATCAAGCTCACCATTTTTATAAGTGAGATAATATCCTGGAGGCAGACGCTTTATTCCTTTGAATAAGGTCTCATTTCCCTGAGTGTATCTCAGGTTTAGATGAAGATGAAGTGCTTTCTTATTCAATTGTTTTGGAACAGCAGGATGCTCTAATATAGATTTCTGTTCGGAGCCGAAAATCAATAAATCATTTTTGAAATAATAATGTAACGGTTTGATGCCAAAATGATCTCGTGCAATAAATATATCTTCAGTGTTAAGATCATATATGACAAAAGCGAAAATACCATTCAGCATGTTAAGGCAGTCGGCTCCGTAGTGCTCATATGCTTTTAATACCACTTCTGTGTCTGAGCTGGTATTAAAGGAGACTCCTTTGGCAATGAGTTCAGATCTTATATTTTCATAATTATATACCTCACCATTATAGATTATACACTTGTCTTTTTTGTCATTAAATAGCGGTTGGTCACCAGTACTAAGGTCGATTATGGACAACCTCACATGACCCAAAGCAGCCTTTTTATGCACATAAGTAGTCTGTGCATCAGGCCCTCTGTGCTTAATGGTATTGACCATTTTTTTTATCAACTCTGAGTTGTCCTTATCTTCTATGATTCCTGCTATTCCGCACATATATCAGAGGCGGTTGAGTTTTTTGAGAGCTTTATATTTTTCAATATACATTCTTATTATGTTTTGAGGTTTGAGGTATGATTTATATTTTAAAGCGTAATCATTAAATTCTTCTATCTGCGTAATCTCATATAATACTTCCAATTGAGCAGTCACGAGTTTTAAGTATCCTATCGTGCAGGGATCATTCGTAGGGTAGCCTTCTATCTCACATCTATTATAGTATACCCAGTACCCCATGTCATACTTAGGTAACCAGTGGATAAGTCCATTAATGCCATCATCAAATAATCTTTTGGATTTTTCAAATGCATTGTTATCAACGCCATCAAATGCCCTTACAGCATCATACAACCCGAACAATGAAAAAATAGCACCATCTAGTATTCTCGTGGGTTTTACAGCTATATATTCCTCATAGATTATATCATTGAGCATTCCTGATCTAACGCCTCCAGCATCAATGCTATATTCGTAGGGTTCCATTGCCTTTATAGCCAGGTGTAAATACTTTTGATCCTCAGTCATCTGCCAAGCCCTCAGTAGGATAGAAAGTGCTCTCGACTGTGTAAAAGCTGATTTCCAGGGTTTAAAAACATTAAATTCTGGTTTATCTACATCGGTAAGCCAGTATGCACCTAACTTATCATCAATAATTGCCGTATCCTTAAACCAATCAGCAATTCTCAAAAAAGCCTGTCCTGACGAATGTAGGAAAGATTTGTCTTCTTGCTCTTTATTATCTAAATACGAATGAAAGATAGCTAATCCATATTGCCCTATACTAATAGGATAGTAATGTAATTTTGGGTGTTTTACGTCTATATATGCACTATTGAGAGGAACTCCATTTTTGTCAAAAGAAGAAATTAACCTGTTGAGTGTCTTGGGCTTTGGTTTGAAGTTAATGTAATACCTGTTCAGAGTTTTAGTGTTTTGCCCCATAACAATATCAGGGTAACCAGACCCGATATCCCTGTACATCTTTTTGAGCATGAATATCTTTTTCTTCACACTCATACCTATTTATTAAGCGGTCTGGCAGGATTTCCTACTACTATAGTTTTCTTTTCTACATTTTTTAATACCACTGCTCCCAGCCCAATTAGTGCATCATCGCCAATATTGACTTTGTTAATAATAGTTGAGGAAGGAGCTACCCATACATTTTTACCAATAGTCACACTTCCTCCTACCATTGCATTGGCTATAATGAGTGAGTTGTCATGAATTATGACTCCATGAGCTATGTGAACCAGGTTATCAATTTTGACATTATTACCAATAATGGTCGAACCCATTACTGCTCTATCAATACAAGTATTGTTGCCAATATGAGCTTTACTTTTAATATACACATTACCAATGTGTTGCAGCAATTCGTATTCACCTGCTGGATTTTTTTCGTACCCAAAACCCACGCCTCCTATTGTACAATTTGCGCCTATTGTGACACCATCTTCAATTATGGTATTTGCTAAAATTACTGTGTTATCAAGTATTCTAACGCTCTTACCTATTGTACAGTTTTCATGAATTACAACATTGTGCCCCACAGCAATTTTTTCATTAGTACTTACTGATTCATGTATACTAGCTGTGTTGGATATCCTCCATTCATTTTTATCAGGATAAAGTAGGGCTAGTGATTTTTGAAAAAAATATCTAGGTGATTCTACAAAAACATAATTACAGTTTTCTTTGATTCTAATATCATCTTTGCTCTTTGTGTCAAGAATAAAAGTGCCACTAGAAAAAACTTTAATTCTATCAATGTTTTTAACGTTTGACCACCTCATTAATCCTGGCTTTTCTGTCAAGTCATCTAAGCTAGTTATTCCAATTAATGCTGTGTTAACATTACCTCTAAAGCTGTCATATTCTATTTCATTCAGAAGATTTTCTATTAATATTTTTATCATCCTAATTTTTATTTATTAGACGAATTACTTCGAAAACTTCTGCGTATTTCGTACCTATTTGAACCCCTCTTGTAGTTGCAAGAGACTTTATAAAATTTTCGTTCGCATATGGCCTATGTTGCTGTGATTTATACTCCTTTAACGCATCTATTTTTTTTATTAAATTATCCTCGCTTAGGAAGTTGAAATAGGTAGTAGAAAAGCTAAAGTTGTTCCAAGGCAATTCATAACAGAATATCGTCCTAAATTTAAAAGCGCGTATCGCTTCATTAGATATAGTAAAATGATCTTGATGTATGTCATTAATCGAAGGGGTATAAATAATGTCTGGACAAATGCTATCCCTGAGATTAATCAGGTCATCTAATATTTCCTGCCTGTGAAAATTAAATGTCCTCACATCGTATTTGAATAAATGTAAATTTTGTGATGCTATACCTAAAATCCTAGTAGCTTTTTTTACCTCTGTTATCAAAATGTCTTTTGGAAAACCTGGAAGTACCGATTGCTCACAAGCACTAAATGCAGCATAGTGTAATTCATGCCCTGCGTCAATATGTTTAGCAATGGTACCTCCGCATCCGAATTCGCCATCATCTGTATGAGGCGCTAACACTAGAATTTTCATATAAATATCATTTCAAATTGTTTAATAGTTGTGATAATACTTTTGTTTGCTCTTTTCTAGAATATTTTTGAATGGCTTCCAAATTGGAAACATGTTTTTTCTTTTCTTGCCAGTTTCCAATTTTTATATTCAAATAATTTAAAAAATTGTCATCGTATTGTTTAACAATTCCAGCTTGACAGCTAGTAAGCAAATCATTCAAATTTTCATTGGGACCATCTGTAATTGCCAATATTTCATTTCCAGTAGCGAGGTATTCGAAGAATTTACCGGAAATGACACCTTCACCAGAATTCCTCGCTATAAATAAAAGTAAAAGTTCGGAATTTATTATTCTACTGATCACATAGTTATGAGGTTGGTATCTTTTTACTTTAACCGTTTTTGATAAGTTATATTTTTTTATAATATCAGTGACTCCATCATGTATGTTTCCAATGATTTTTATTTCTATGTTCTTTTGTAAGTTTTTAGGTAAGCTGGCAATACCTTCAAAAAAGTTTTCACAAATTTGAGATTCTCCAAGACCTCCTATAAATGACATCCGAAATTTATCCGACCCTTGTTTTTCTATTGAACTAAAATCAGTGTGATCAAAACCGTTGAATATTGTGTATGTTTTTTTATGATTTTGAATTTTGTTTGCAAGTGATTTTGTAATAGCAGGACTTACACATGAGATAGCATCCGCACTCTTGAGTATCTCAAGTTCTATTTTCACCATTTTTTTCTGCAAATATTTAACTCGGTTGTTGTTTTTTTCCCAAAAAGCATCAATCCATGGGTCTCTAAAATCAGCTACCCATTTGATTCCTATGTTTTCACTTAGATATTTCCCTATAAGCAGAAGTGATGGTGGGGGAGAACTAATCAATAATACATCAGGGTTTTCTCTAGCTACGATTTTTTTAATCTTCTTTTTATTTCTTAAATAAAATCCAACCCTTGCATCAGGAATAAAAAAATTATTCCTCATAAAATGAGAAATCTTAGTTGAAAACTTGCCGTCATCATTGACCAGTTCAAAAGCAGAAATTTTATCTTCTTTTTTCTTGAAAAGCGCTTTATATAGGCGAAAAGGCTCTAATGTCTTTAATTTATAAACTTTTAAAGTAGGATCAATATCATTTAATAAAGACTTGTCTATTGCCGGATATTCTCCTGATTGTACAGTTAGAACAACGGGCTCCCACCCAAACGCAGGTAGGTATTTTACAAACTTCAGAACCCTTTGTACACCCGGCCCACCAGCAGGAGGCCAGTAGTAAGTGATGATTAATACCTTCTTACGTTCGTTTTCCAATGATATATTAAATATTTTTACAATATTAACAATAGTATATGATTCCACCTAAGTATTCGATCATAGTTCCCACATATAATCGGATAGCTGAACTACAAGAACTGTTGCCTAGCATATCGAATCTAGATCGTATAGACCATATAGAGCTTATTATTGTCGATGACGGGTCTACTGACAATACTGCATCTTGGGTTGAAAATTACGCTTCTTCTTATCCTATCCATTATATCAGACAAAAAAATCAAGGTCCTGGTGCAGCCCGTAATCTTGGTATGTCAATAGCTAAAGGGACATACTTTATATTCGTGGATTCTGATTGCATCCTACCACCTGATTATATATATAAAATCGATACCTACTTAGAACAATATCACCCTGATGCCTTTGGTGGCCCTGATACATATCACCCTTCATTTTCTCCTTTTCTTAAGGCTGTTAATTATTCCATGACATCATTTATTGGAACGGGAGGAACTCGAGGGAGCAAAAAAAGCGTAACTAAATTTTATCCTAGAAGTTTTAACATGGGATTTCATCGTGATGTGTTTGAAAAAATAGGAGGTTTTAATGCATTGCGTCATGGCCAAGATATGGATTATTCGGCACGTATATATAAGGCTGGTTACAGCGTACAACTTATACCCGATGCTTACGTATATCACAAGAGGAGGACGAGCATCTGGAAGTTTTTTAAGCAAATCCATAATTGGGGAGTCACTCGTATCAATCTCGCATCTTTATACCCAGGAATGCTCAGGCCTATACATCTGATGCCCGCTATACTAGTCCTAGGAGTACTTGTGGCTATTATCGTGGTACCATTTACCTCCTATGGTAATATGATTCTAATTATGGCCTTATCTGGTATAGCAATGATAGCTATTATCGCATTCTACCAGTCTTATAAGATGTATGCATCCGTTAAGATCTCTCTATTATCCATCATTACTCTATATATACAGGTAGGAGCATATGGTCTGGGATTGCTTAATGGAATGTGGCAAAAATGGATTCTGAGAAGAGATACGGCCATTGGTATCACTAAAAATTATTATAAGTAAGCCCATCTTGATTGATATAATTAAGTATTTACTACTTTGGCTATAGCTTCATATTCGACACACAGGTTTTTAAATCTACAAAATCGACTTTACATAATGTCCAATAATCTACGTACATATCTGAAAGATCCATTGCTGTGGCAAATGTACCAGCAGATCAGAACTGCAGGTGCTGTACGTAGCATTTCCCTAGATCTTACTCATCGATGCAATATACGATGTACCGGTTGTTATTACTTTGAAGAAGGTATGGATAAGTATCGCTCTCCGAAGGAAGAAAAATTATTTGATGAGTTCTTATTAAAAGAAAAAGAAAGGGGCACTAATTTTATAACAATTGTAGGTGGTGAGCCCAGTCTCGAAATAGGAAGAATAAAAAAAATATATGATCAGTTTAACCTGAGTGTGGCCACTAATGGGATTAAAAAAATACCTGTAGAAGGTCTCGAAAATCTACCCATAGGTGTTGCCGTTTGGGGCAATCCTAAAACAGACAAATTTTTACGTGGCGGTGGCAAAATTGACGTATTCGGTAAGGCTCTTAAAAATTATAAGAATGACTCCAGAGCATTCTGGTACTACACCGTATCACCTGGTCATGACCATGAGATAGCTTCAGTGGTAGAGCAGTGCATCGATAATGGCAATAAGGTATTATTCAATTATTACTCCGATCTTACAGGACTGGGTGGTGAGTATGATTATCAGAATGGATTTGAGAAAGTCAGGGCAGAAATTGATGTGATGATAGAAAGATATCCCGGTATGATATTAATGAGTCCTTACTTTAATAAAGTTATATCTACAGGTAGATTATATGATATGCAATGGGGATATGAGGTATGTACGAATGTATCCACTAATCTAGAATCTAACGAAGATCGCATGGCCAATGGATATCCATACAATTCACATTTTAGGGCATATCATGCTGATTTTGAGACAACTAGACGATGTTGCACAGGTAGTGACCGTGATTGCAGGTCTTGTTTTGACACATGGGAACATTTTTCATGGATCATGGTACATCTTAAAAAACATCTGGGTAGTAAGGTCGAATTTACCAATTGGTTATCTACCATGTATCTTTTCTATTTTATTAATAGACTCGTAGATATGGACACAGGGATGGAGCTGATATTGAAGGTGCAAAATACTTAAATTAGGAAAGTAAAGATAATGGCAAAGAAAAAATCCAAAGTAAAAAAATCTAAATCTCAAAAATATATAACAACTAAACCCTCTATGTTTCAGTGGAATGAGAAATGGGCATTAGCACTAATATTCTTTGTATGTGCCGTTCTTTATATTTATATTTTTGATACTAAAATTGATCTGAACGGAGACAATACGTCATATTATTTGCTGGCTAAAGCTTTGAGTCAGTTTCAAGGCTATGTGTACACTTTTACTGACGTTCCTAGCCCTCATAGCCATTTTCCTCCTGGTTACCCTTTGATCATGGCACCTTTTATGTGGATTTCAAAGAGTATAGTTTTTATGAAGATAATCAATGGATTGCTGTATGGTGTGGCTATGTGGTGTGTATTTAAAATCCTTCAGGTACTAAGAAAGAAGACAGTTGTGGAAAATACTGTTATCACCATACTTATTGGGTTTAATTACTATGTGCTAAAACATTCTACCATTATGATGAGTGAAATTTCACTCATTGCGACCATAGGGTTGGCTCTTGTCTTGTTCTTGAAAATGGATAAAACGAAAGACCATTGGAAACCAAACAAGAAAATGATATTTTTATCAGCATTGATGGCATTGGCGTTTTTAATCAAAACTTTGGCCGTGCCTTTAGTATTGGGTATTGTAGGTCATTTTATCTTTAAAAAACTGTATAAAAAGGCTGGAATTACTTTTTTAATGTTCATCCTATTTATCCTACCTTACCAAATAAGAAATAAAATACACGGCCTAGAAAATAGTTATTTGAAACAACTCATGGAAGTCAATCCCTATCGACCAGAAATGGGAACTCTAACATTCTCAACATTCATCGATCGTATAGTTTCTAATTTTGACAGATATTTATCTAAAGAGATTCCGAGTGGTATGTTTCCTATCATTGAGATGGGGCCAAGCCAAGTTGCTACTGGTATGCACTATATATTGGGCATTATAGCAGTAACATTTATGATAATAGGCATGATACGGCTGAAAGATTATAAAGCCTTTATTTTCTTATATATAGGGGCATCATTTGCGATATTTCTGATGTGGCCAGAGGCATGGTTTGGTGTGCGATTTATGTTGGGTGTGATGCCAGTGATGCTGATCTTATTTTACAATGGGTTACTAGAGACTACAGATTTTATTTCTAAAATAATATCGCTTAAGACCAATTGGATTGGATATGCCACTTTAGGCGTCATGATGGTACTTACTTTAGGAATAGCCCACCCATCAGCACAACAGGCTAATACAATAACCAAATTAAATTCATATAGTAAACAAAATTATCCATTGTCCTTTGCCAATTATTTTGATCTTGCAATATGGACTAAAAATAGTATCAATTCAGATGAAATAATTCTATGCAGAAAACCAGCTATGTTTGCATTGTTCTCTGATGGAAAAACTAATAATTATCCATATACTCAGGATAAAATTGAATTTTATAATGGTATAAAAAATAGCAATTCCAAATACATAGTATTAGATCAATTGGGATATTCTTCAACAGGCAGATTTGTACTGCCAAGGGTAAACGCAGAACCTGAAAAATTTGAAGTTATTTATCAGACAAAAGAACCTAAGACATATTTGTTAAAAGTGAAGGACTAATAATTACAATCAAAGCAAAGGCAACACAACATATAAACCATATAACCTAAAAATGCATGCTGTAGAATTACCTTTATTTTAACAAACAATAAGTTTAAGTCTATATTGTTTAGGGTCAGTGCCTGATATTGGCTCTATACAATCTTTGCGTTCCAAATCTTGAATTACAATTGGGATATATGAAATGACACTAGTGCTCTGTCAAGTGTTAAATGACGGGTTGGCTTTGCGCATAATTTGATCCTGAACGAGGCAAAAAACGCAGTCATAGCAGTAGATATGGCGAGTA
>JAZGFD010000118.1:0-49023 GCA_036479115.1 Saprospiraceae bacterium
AGTTGTTTTGGATGAGATTTACATTTATTGAGATTCGGTGATGCCTGAGTATCAGCTAATTGAAAAAAATATAAAGATCGCCAAAAGAAACTTTTTTGATTTTGTGTGTTTCTGGAGTGGGCTCATATTTGGACACTAACAGAAATAAGAGATGACACAACAGTTAAAATCATTGGAAGAATATAAAGAAGCCCACAAAAAAAGTGTTGAGCGTCCAGAAGAATTTTGGGCAGAGCAGGCTGATACATTTACTTGGAAAAAGAAATGGGACAAAGTACTGGATTGGAACTTTGAAGAACCAAATATCAAATGGTTTGAAGGGGGCAAGCTCAATATTACCGAAAATTGCCTGGATCGACACATTTCAGAAAGAGGCGACCAAGTTGCTATTCTATGGGAACCTAATGATGTGAATGCAAAAGTAAAGAAGTATACCTACAAAGAGCTATTAGCTGAGGTATGTAGATGTGCCAATGGACTAAAATCAAAAGGTATAGGAAAAGGAGATAGGGTAGTTTTTTATATGCCTATGGTACCAGAGCTTGCTATAGGAATATTGGCATGTGCTAGAATAGGAGCTGTACATTCGGTTGTTTTTGCAGGTTTTTCTGCTCAGGCTTTGGCAGATCGCATTAAAGATGCTACGGCTAAAGCTGTGATATGTAGTGATTTTAACAGAAGAGGCAGTAAAAATATAGAAGTAAAAGTAGTAGTGGATGCTGCATTAGATAAAGGCTGTACATCTATTGAGACAGTCATAGTACATCAAAATACAGGTGGGCAAATAAAATTTGATGCTGAGGTAGATACGTGGTGGCATGAGCTTTGTGAAAAACAATCAAATGAATGCCCTGCGGAAATAATGGATGCGGAGGATCAGCTTTTTATTCTATATACTTCTGGGTCCACAGGCAAACCCAAAGGCGTGGTACATACTTGTGGCGGATATATGGTATACACTTGCTATACATTTAAAAATGCTTTTCAGTACAAAGAAGGAGATGTTTATTGGTGTACGGCAGATATTGGATGGATTACAGGTCACTCTTATATCGTATACGGGCCACTTTTAGCTGGAGCTACCACAATGATGTTTGAAGGTGTTCCGACTTATCCTGATGCGGGTCGTTTTTGGGAGATTTGCGAAAAGCATAAAGTAAATCAATTTTATACCGCACCAACAGCTATAAGGGCACTGATGGCGAAAGGAGATGACATTCCTGCTAAATATAATTTGTCCTCACTAAAATTATTAGGATCAGTAGGAGAACCCATCAACGAAGAAGCATGGCACTGGTATGACAAGCACATTGGCAAGCACAATGCTCCTATTATTGATACATGGTGGCAGACCGAGACAGGAGGCATAATGATAACGCCGTTACCTGGCATCACCGATACCAAACCTACATATGCTTCCTACCCAATGCCGGGTATTCAGCCCATACTCATGGATGCAGATGGCAATGAAGTGGAAGGAAACAATGTAGAAGGACTGCTTTGTATAAAATTCCCCTGGCCTTCTATAATTCGAACTATCTATGGAGATCATGAGAGATGTAAAATGACTTATTTCTCTACATTCAAAGGCATGTATTTTACTGGTGATGGTGCCAGAAGAGATGAAGATGGGCGTATAAGAGTGATAGGAAGAGTGGATGATGTAATCAATGTATCAGGCCATAGAATGGGCACGGCAGAAGTGGAAAATGCAATAAACGAGCATGAGAATGTGATAGAGTCAGCTGTAGTAGGATACCCCCACGATATCAAAGGACAAGGCATATATGCTTACGTGATAGTGGATGAATTAGGACAAAACAAAGGCGACCTTACCCATGAAATAAAAGCGGTAGTAACCAGAGAAATTGGCCCAATAGCCAGGCCAGATAAGATACAAGTAGTGAGTGGATTACCAAAAACAAGATCAGGTAAAATCATGAGAAGAATACTAAGAAAAATAGCCTCTGGTGACACTTCAGGTCTAGGAGATATATCTACTTTGCTCAACCCTGAAATAGTAGAGCACATCAAGGAAGGAGCCATATGACAAGTATCGCAGGACTCTATTCAGAGTATCGCGATGACTTTAGAAAGAATATAAAATTAGCTACACCCATCATGACTGGTCAGCTGGGTCAGGTCATAGTGAATGTGGTAGATAGTCTCATGGTAGGCAGACTTGGAGCAGCGTCATTGGCCTCGGTGTCTTTAGCAGTTTCTATCTGTATCATATTCATAATAGTGGGGACGGGCATTTCTTTTGCATTACCGCCATTATTAGCCAAAGCACATGGTGCTGGTCAGCATAAAAGGGTAGGGATTTACTTCTATCACAGTACTATCATTAACATTGTTTATGCCATATTTTCTATAATCAGTATAGAGGTCATTGTGCCATTATTAGGCCATCTGGGGCATAATCCTGAGGTTGTACAATTGGCCATACCATATATTAGAATTACCGCTTATGCTATGATTCCTTTAATGTTGTTTCAATCCTTTAGATGTTTTGCTGACGGATTGTCTTGGACATTACTGCCTATGATCGCTATCATCACTGGTAATGTGGCCAATGTTATTTTAAATTATATGTTCATTTTTGGAAATTGGGGAGCACCTATGATGGGTGTAAAAGGGGCTGCAATGAGCACTATGATAGCCAGAATTTTAATGTTAGTAGTATTGTTCGGCTTAATTTATAAAAGAGAAGCACTTTGGAATCACCTGAAAATAAAATCATTAAAACTTAAAAAGAGAGTATTTAATAATCTCCTTGAAATTGGAATTCCAACTTCATTACAGATGTTTTTTGAAGTTTCAGGTTTTGCAGGTGCAGCTTTACTGATGGGTATTCTAAGTAGAGATGCACAGGCAGCTCATCAGATTGCCATCAATATGTCAGCCGTTACTTTTTTAATTTGCTCTGGACTCGGTATGGCTGCAACAGTGAGAGTAGGGAATAGACTGGGAGAAAAAAATGCAATTGGTATAAGAAGAGCTGGCTTGAGTAGTATTGTTCAGGTAGTGATTATTATGCTCGTCTTTTCTTTGATTATGATAATATTTAGGGCAGTATTACCTACATTTTATATCGATGATGTAAATGTGATCAATATTGCATCTACACTTTTGATCGCAGCAGCAATTTTTCAAATTCCTGATGGAATACAAGTTGTAGCTCTAGGGGCATTAAGGGGATTACAAGATGTGAAGGCACCTACTTTCATCACCTTTGTTGCCTATTGGGTTTTTGGCCTTCCGTTTAGTTACTTCAGCGCATTTTATTTTGATATTGGCCCTATTGGCATATGGTTAGGTCTGGTAGTAGGATTGACGATTTCTTCTACTTTATTAACTTTGAGATTTTGGAAAAAAAGTAAGGTAAGCCCAACTCTGGATTTCTGAGGAAATAGATGATGAATTAAATGTAAATCAAAATCAACACAAAACCCATCATAGTCTTACCTTTGCACCTTATTAGTTTAGATGCCATCCTATGCTTAAAATACTTGTTCCAATAGATTTCTCTGAATCCAGTAAAAAAGCGCTCTCTTATGCCTTGACACTAGGTGAAAAAACAAAGATAAATGTGTACATGCTGCATGTCACTACTGTGCCCAGTAGATCAGGCACAAAGCTGATTCATAAAATGAGAGAATTAGCAAAAGACGAGGATAGATCCATGGTAGATTCTCAAACAAATACGTTTATCTCCGGAATTAAAGGGATATCCGATTTGAATCAAATAACAATTATTAGATATGGAGATGTGAGCAAACAAATCATCAATGTATCCTTACAAGAAGATTTTGATCTAATAGTAATGGGCACCAAAGGAGTTTCAAGGATTAAAGAGGCATTCATGGGTAGTAATACCTACTCAACTCTTAAACTATCGATGATTCCAACAATTGTGGTTCCTATGGTTTATGATGCAAATAAAACAACAAAAAAAGCATGTATCGCGCTAAGAGTGAATAAGTTGTATGGAAATATGTGCGCAAAACTTTTAGAGAAAAGTATTCTATTAGGATATGAACCAGAATTGATGACTGTAGTGGATAATAAAAGTGATGAATTAGCATTGACAGTAAAAATGCAGAGAAAATCATATCCGATATATATGGCAAAAAACCCCAGACCTAGAAGGGCCATTTTAGAATACATTACTGCAAACAATAGCGGGATTCTTGCTTTGAATTTTAATGCCTATTCCTTTTTCAAAGAATTGACTTACCATTCTGTGAGTAGTGAATTTACATTTAGAAGCAAGATTCCTATCCTGTTTATGCGATAAAAAAAATGGTTTATTTGTGGGCTGAAATAGCCTTTCCAATAGTATTTTAATAGCAGCTAGATATGAGAACAGGAGCCCTTTGTCTTTTTGTGATTGGGCTTCAAACAATAGTTTTATGGAGGGAAATTACAACTTGAGGAAAAAGGAATACAGTCCTTCTTTGCAATTAAGCCTTTTTGGTATTTTGAACTTTGTATTTTTTTTATAAAAAATATGAGCAATAATCATTAATTTCAACACATTAAATATAAAGCTAAAATGACTGTAATGAAGAACTATATTATTTTCTTAATTCTATTAATAACAATATCCTATTCTTGTAAAAAAACTGAAAATACCAGAACAATATCAGAATATACTATCGACCAATTCATGGACAATAAGAGTATTTTTGGTAGTTCATTTTCATCTGATGAGTCCAAACTTTTGGTAGGATCTAATGAAACAGGTATTATCAATGCTTATGAACTAGATCTTGCCACGGGTGTAAGGACTCCGCTCACCACTTCTGAGGATCGCACTATAAGACCCATTTCTTACTTCCCTTATGATGATCGTATTCTGTATCAAAGTGATAACAATGGAGATGAGATAGATCATATTTTTATGCAAGACCCTGAAGGCAATATTACCGATCTTACACCAGCTCAAGGAGCCAAAGCAAATTTTGGAGGATGGGCGGATGATAACCTGAGTTTTTTCTATTCTTCAAATGAACGAAACCCACAATTTTTTGACTTTTATGAGATGAATATTGAAGACTTTAGTTCAAAAAGATTATACCAGAATGATGATGGTAAAAACGTGAATGGGATATCTCGAAATAAGCAATTTATGGCCTTTTCAAAATCTGTAAACACCAATGATTCTGATATTTTTCTTCTTAATTTGAATAGCGGCAAAGAAGTACAAATCAACACAGTACAAGCAGGGCACAGCATTGCGGATTTTGGTACAGATAATACCAAACTATACTACCTCACTGATGAGGATGCAGAATATCAATATCTGATGACTTACGATATAGCAAGTGGAAGTAAAGAGAAAGTGCTGCAAAAAGACTGGGATATTAGATATACATATTTTTCTAAATCAGGTGATTATAGAGTAACTGGTATCAATCAGGATGGCAAAACAGTAGTAGAATTATTCAATACACAAACTGGAAAAACCGTAGAAGTGCCTGATGTGGGTGACAAAGAAATCACTACTGTCAACATATCTGACAGTGAGACTAAAATGGCATTTTATGCAGGAGGATCGAATGCGCCCAGCGACCTTTATATGTATGATATGAATGCAAAAACGGTAAAAAAACTTACGAATACACTCAATCCCGAAATCAATGCAGCTGACCTAGTAAAAGGCGAGGTAGTAAGGTTTAAATCTTTTGACGGCCTTGATATCCCAGCTATTTTATATATGCCTCATCAAGCCTCTGCTGATGCCAAAGTGCCAGGAGTAATACAAGTACATGGAGGGCCAGGAGGGCAAACAAGGCTAAACTATTCCTCATTGTATCAATACCTAGTAAATCACGGTTATGCTGTACTATGTGTCAATAATCGAGGCAGCAGCGGATATGGCAAGACATTTTACCAGATGGATGACCAAAAACATGGCGATGTTGACCTCAAAGATATTATAGAAGGCAAGAATTACCTTGCTTCGCTTGATTTTATTGAAAGTGATAAAATAGGAATCTTAGGAGGTTCTTATGGTGGCTATATGGTGATGAGGGCAATGACTCATGCTCCCGACGAATTTAATGTAGGGGTGAATATTTTTGGTGTGACCAATTGGCTGCGTACGCTTAAAAACATACCACCTTGGTGGGGATCATTCAAAGATGCTCTTTATCTTGAAATGGGAGATCCTAACACTGCAGATTCAGTAAGGCTTTATGACATATCTCCTGTATTTCATGGGGATCAGGTCAAAAACCCTGTAATGGTTTTACAAGGTTCAAAAGACCCAAGAGTACTACAGATAGAATCAGATGAAATGGTGGCTGCGATGGAAAAGAATGGAGTGGAAGTGGATTATGTATTATTCGAAGATGAAGGCCATGGGTTTAGAAAAAAAGAGAATCAGATAGAAGGATGGAGTAAGATTATGAACTTTTTAGACAAGCATATGAAAGAGGGTTTGAAAGATTGAGGATAAATATTATTTGGCATATTTTAGATATTTTGATCACAGCTCAGGTGGTGTGCTTTTGAGCCAATAAAGACCATTTATTAGCCAAAAATGGATACCAGCTAAGCTATGGATGAACAAGAACTGCCAATTTTTACAAAATGAATTGATTTTGTAACTACTCAGGTGGAGCCAATTTTGGGCACAAAAAGTTCTTTTTCTACCATATTTCAGCTATCCTTTTTCGCCATTGCTCTGCTATGTCTAAAAAATGAGTTTTATTTGGTAAAAAAATAACAATTTCTTACCTGCCTGATTGGCATAAAAGCCTCAAAACGTCCACCTGTAGTTACATAAAATCAAAATTTGAATTCCTTTTGGTTTAGAAA
The DNA here is from genome assembly GCA_036479115.1 of Saprospiraceae bacterium. GTDB lineage: Bacteria > Bacteroidota > Bacteroidia > Chitinophagales > Saprospiraceae > UBA7328. The sequence continues at coordinate 6,829 of JAZGFD010000118.1, forward strand.
TAAAAGTAGCGTCGGAACGGAAACTGTCAAATTTTATGAAATAGAATATTTTGGATGAGAATTTAGTTTTTTGATATTTGGTGATGCCTGAGTATCAGCGAGTAGAAAAGGAATAAAATATATCACCAAAAGAACTATTTCTAATTTTGATGAATTTTCGTTCAGACACTAAGTAAATGTACCTTGTTGATAGGGTATGAAGACATATCAATAGGACTCACTTGAGAAGCAACTATTTTTTCTAAGCATAGATTGATTTTTAATCCAGCTTTAACACCTCTAAAAAAGCTTTCTGAGGCACTTGTACATTACCGATAGACCTCATTTTCTTCTTTCCTTTCTTTTGCTTTTCTAGCAGTTTCCTTTTACGCGAAATATCTCCACCATAGCATTTGGCTGTTACATCTTTTCTCAGTGCTGATATGGTCTCTCTTGCTATGATTTTAGCACCAATTGAAGCTTGTATGGCAATAAGAAATTGTTGTCTTGGCAGCAATTCTTTTAGCTTCTTACATATTTGTCTTCCAAATGCTTCTGCCTTTGTTTTGTGTACCAATGAAGAAAGTGCATCCACAGGCTCACCATTCAGCCTGATATCCAATCGTACTAAATCACTGGCAATATATTCTTTAGGAAAGTAATCAAAAGATGCATAGCCCCTTGTGATGGATTTGAGGCGATCATAAAAATCAAAAACGATCTCTGCCAAAGGCAGATCAAACGAAAGCTCAATTCTCTGTTGTGTCAAATAGGTTTGTTTTGTTAAAGTGCCCCTTTTATCCAAACAAAGGTTCATAATATTCCCTATGTATTCTGGTTTGGTAATAACCTGAGCGGATATATATGGTTCTTCAACCCTATCCAAAATTGTGGGGTCAGGGAGGTCAGAAGGCGTATTAATGGTCATTTTGTCGCCTTTTTTAGTATAAGCTACATATGATACATTCGGTATAGTGGTAATCACTTCTTGATCAAATTCTCTGGACAATCGCTCCTGAATGATCTCCAAATGTAACATACCTAAAAACCCACATCTAAACCCAAACCCTAGTGCCACTGATGTCTCTGTCTCATAAGTAAGAGAAGCATCATTGAGTTGTAGCTTTTCCAAACTGTCTCTAAGATCCTCAAAGTCTTCATTTTCAATTGGGTATATGCCAGCAAAAACCATTGGTTTTACTTCTTCAAACCCCTGAATTCCCTTTTCACAAGGGTTGTCAGTGGTGGTAATTGTATCTCCTACTTTTATCTCTTTAGATTCTTTTATTCCTGTGATGACATATCCTACATCTCCAGCTCTCATTTCCTTTTTTGGTACCTGTTCCATTTGAAGAATACCTATTTCATCAGCAAAGTAATCTTTGCCAGTATGAACGAATCGTATGCCTTCGCCCTTCTTCAAAGTACCATTCATAATTCGATAATATGCCACTACTCCTCTAAATGAGTTAAACATAGAATCAAAAATCAAAGCTTGTAACGGGGCTTCCGTATCGCCTTGTGGTGCTGGTATACGCTCTACTACTGCCGTCATTATTTCCTGAATGCCAATGCCTGTTTTACCACTGGCATGAACTATCTCTTCTATATCACAACCTATGAGATCAATAATCTGATCTGACACCTCTTCAATCATCGCACTTTCCATATCTACTTTGTTCAATATTGGGATGATTTCGAGATCATGTTCGATGGCCAGATATAGGTTAGAGATTGTCTGTGCCTGTATGCCTTGTGATGCATCTACTAATAACAAAGCGCCTTCACATGCAGCTATTGATCGTGATACTTCATAAGAGAAATCCACATGCCCAGGGGTATCTATAAGATTAAAGGTATAGGTCACTTCATCATCATGCTGATAGGACATTTGAATGGCATGACTTTTTATGGTAATTCCCCTTTCTCGTTCTATATCCATATTATCCAGAGTCTGAGCCTTCATATCTCTTTCACTAATGGTCTGGGTAAATTCTAATAATCGATCAGATAGTGTACTCTTACCGTGATCAATGTGAGCAATCACACAGAAATTTCTAATATTCTTCATTACTGCAAATATAGATAGAAGGAATATGTAAATCAGATGAAATTGATTTTAAGAGTAATAATTTGTAATTATTAATTTTAGCATTATTACTTTTGCGCACTTTTGATACATTCATGGAAAATATTTCTGAAATATATAAAGCAATATTTGGCATAATGCCAGAGCTCACAGCATCAGCTCCAGGCAGAATTAATTTAATTGGCGAACATGTAGATTATAATAGTGGTTATGTCCTTCCAGCAGCTATTGATAGACATCTGTTTTTCGCTTTTGGTAATGTCTCATCACCTAGCATTAATATCCATGCAAAGAATCTTGAAGAATCAGTAGAGATTACTTTTTTTGAAAAAAGAGACAACTCTAAATGGGCCAATTACTTTATTGGCATTTTGAAACAACTAAAAATAAAAGGTCATAATATCTCTGGTTTTAACCTTGTTTTCGGAGGTAATATTCCCATTGGTGGTGGGCTAAGTTCATCGTCAGCTCTCGAATGTGGGTTTTTAAAAATATTAAACCAAGCTTATAATTTAGAATTAAGTCATATGGAGATGATAGACATCAGCAGGGCAAGCAACCATAATTTTATTGGACTGCATGGTGGAATAATGGATCAATTTAGCATTCTTAATGGTAAAGATGGCCATGCGATGTTATTAAATTGTGAAACCAATATTGCCAAACAAATTTCAATCAACCTACCAAGGCATGACATCATTCTGATAGATTCAAAAGTGCCTCATATTCTAGTTGATTCGGCATACAACGACCGGGTAAATGAATGTAACAAAGCCCTAAATATTATTCAACAAAAATATGAAAAAGTAAAACACCTTAGCATGGCGACAAAGGAACAGTTGGCAATTGTAGAAAAATCAATGTCAGAGGTATTGTTTAAAAGAGCCAAATTTGTCATTGAAGAAAACTTAAGAGTACATCAATTCTGCAGTGCTATGGCTAGTGGAAATATAGGTCGAATAGGAAAACTTTTGTATGCTTCTCATGCAGGCCTTAAAAATGATTACGAGGTAAGTTGTCGAGAAATCGACATTTTGATAAATCTTGCCAACAAAAGTTCAAGGGTCATCGGAGCACGGATGATAGGCGGAGGGTTTGGCGGATGTACACTTAACATTATAAAATCTCAAAACGCATTATCTGAGGCATTAAAAATATCTTCAGCCTATAAGGCTATTACAGGTATTAAATCTTTAGTGTACGTAATCAATATTGTAGATGGTGTGAGGGCAATAGAAACATGATTTCATCATGCGTACGATTATTAATAATTACAGATTCGGTAAATTTAGATTAAAATTATTTCTAGTTATATCTTTAAAAAATGCAACTTTTTCATTTTTTGACAAATTAATTATTATATAATAATATATTTGCCGAATTAAATTTTAAGTAACAACTCAGGTGTACGCTTTTTAAGTGAAAAATTGTTGCTTTTTAACCAGATAAAGATCATTTGTGATGGAATAGCATAGCGATTGAATCCAAAACAGCTGAAATATGGTCGAAAAGAGCTTTTTTTAGACAAAATTGATACTTCCTGCGTGGGTACCAATTTCAAATAATTAGTCAGCCATTGCTTTTGAGAGAAAACATATGGCAGTGATATTACAATTTTAGAATATAGATATGACAAGTTATAAGTTAGATAAGATAGATTTACATATCTTGAAATTATTACAAGAGAATAGTAAAATTACAAACCTTGAATTGTCCAAACAGATAGGTCTATCACCAGCTCCTACTTTGGAAAGAGTGAAAAAGTTAGAACAATCTCAAATTATTGAGTCATATCATGCGAAAGTAAGTTCTACAAAATTAGGACTGAATGTGAGTACTTTTATACTGGTTAATTTGGCTTGGCAGAAAGAAAATGCCCTTGACAACTTTATAGAAAAAATACAGAGCATTTCTGAAGTTACCGAATGCTATATTATTACGGGTGATGGTGATTTTCTATTGAGAGTAATCTGCCAAGATATTCCAGCATATGAGCAATTATTATTTAAAAGGTTATCTCAAATAGAAGAAGTAGAAAGGCTCAAAACTTTTATGACCTTGTCCAAAGTGAAAAAATCCAAGCTTCTCCCTTATGACTATGACTAATTAGCAATGCTTAAAAACGCATTGTTGTGGGAGGTTCGAGACAAGAATCAAGACTATCCTTCTTATGTTTTTGGCACCATGCATCTTTTTCAGCAAAGTCATGCTGAATTTTTAACCATATTGGAGTCTATAATGGAGGATGTCACTATGGTGTTTACCGAAGTATCTCTTTCTAATCCCCCAGCAGAATGGGTGTATCAATTGCCTGATAATCAAACTCTTAAAGACTTAATAGGGGAAAGGAAGTACCAGAAATCAAGACGTATTCTTCTAAAAGCATTAGACTTTGATCTTGATAATTATATTTCATTTCTTCCCTTAATAATTACGCAACAAATTACACTCAAGATAATGGGAGCAGAGAAGCAACCTTCATTGGATGCTTTGATATATCAAATGGTATTAAGAAACAACAAAGAATATAGTGGCATAGAATCCATCTCTGAACAAATGGATATCATGAGTAAAATTCCTCTAGATTATCAAATAAATTCTCTCGTTCATCTTACTCGTAATATCTCAACTTTTAGAAAAAAACTAATACACCTTACTATTTTATTTCAAAAGCAACGAATTTCTGAATTATATAAATCTTCAAAAAAGGAAATGGGTGGCATTCGCAAAATTCTGTTATATGATAGAAATGTTATTATCGCTGATCGTATTGCTTTGTTTCATCAAGAAAAAGCATCACTTTTTACTTTTGGTGCCGGTCATTTAGCCGGATTTATGGGAGTTTTATCTCTTTTGAAAAGAAAAGGAATTAAAGTACGAGCCGTCCTCTAAGGGACTTTGGGCAGCAACGATTCAGAGTTTTAGTTTTAAATTTTAGAGCAGATATGCGAAAAAAGCATGCCCCATCTGATGTGAGACAGACAAAAGGCCAAAAGTACATGTATGAAATCTTGAGTTCACTTCGAAAACTTACAAAAACTAAAAAATTTACTTCGACAAGCTCTGGATTAAACTTTTGGCAAAATTTAGATTTTACTCATTTCGATGATACTCAGGCATCACCGAATCTCTAAAAATGCAACTATTCCCAAAACAACTCCTTTTATGAAAAATGTTAGTTTCCAGAGTAAGCTCAATATTTCGCTTAAAATATCCATGAAAATTCATTAAAAGCAAACAAAATGAAAACTTTATACACCATTCATCCTCATTTTCAGCATTTTCTAGATTTTAAAAACGGTGAAATCATTCAATTGTATTCGGGTTTGAGGAAATTTATTTTGAATTTATCTCCAAAATGTAATGAGCTTATTTATAACACCCATGCACTTACATCAGTTTACACTTTAAGTGAGAAACTTTCGGATGCATACTGTATGATTCCAATCTATTCAAACCATCTCAATTTGGGCTTTAACAAAGGTGTGCTGTTGGATGATCCGCACTTATTGTTGAAGGGTACAGGAAAATTTATCAGGCATATCCCGATTTCTAACGAAACAGAATATAGGAATGATAAAGTGAGAATGATTATTATGGCTGCTATCGATTTAGCAAGTAGTGAAATGAGTGGAAAAGCAAACCCAAAAGAGAGAACTATATCTAAAATTAAAGGTATGCCAGACCCCTATTAATTTATATAAGCTTGGGCCCACTTCGAAACCTAAAAATCCTGTGACTACTGGATATCTTGCGTAGCCAGAAAAATTTGTCCTCATTTTTAGTTAAAAATGCCGCCAAATCAGAACAATCGCTTCTCAACCAAGGGCGTAGCTCTAAGCTATTCAGATTAAATGTCTTCAACCTCTATGATAATTACTGTATTGAGTACTTACAAAGAAAACATCAAAACTACGACTACAATCATCTTATTAAAGTAGCAAATCCTGGTTTTGGCTTTTGTTCGCAATAAGGGTTTGAAAAACTTACATTGTACATGTAAACACCAGGTGGAAGATCAGCACCATTGTTTAAATACTTCCCATTCCATCCTTCTTTTGGGTCATTGGTATTAAAAATCAATTTACCCCATCTATCATATATTGACAAGTCAAAATTAATTGCCTTGAAGCCATATATCACACCTTTAAATTCTTCATTTCTTCCATCGCCGTTTGGAGTAAAAGCATTTGGAAATCGCGTTTCAATACATGGTACAATTTCAATTTCTTTCGTTACTTTATCGGTACAACCATTCTCCCAAGTCACCAATAGTGAAATATCAAATTTCCCAGTATCTGCAACCACAAACGAAGGGTTTTCTATAAACGTGGTGGAATGCTCTCCAATATCCCATACATAACTGGTAGCGCCAATATCCGATCTATTGGAAAGATGAACGGATTGACCTACAAAGCTGGGTTTCTCTGGAGCAATATCAAAGTCAGCTTCAAATCCTTGTATTACAGTTATCAAATCGTTAAATTTTTTATATTCTTCACAACCTTCAATAGGCGATTTTATACTTAAGGATACATCATATACTCCTGGATCAGTATAGGTATGACTCGGACTTATATCAAATCTTTCTGGCCCTTCGGTACCATCTCCAAAATCCCACTCAATCATATAATTTTCGTCCAAAGGTTTGGATAAGTTATCAAAGAAAAATGTTTGTGGAGAGCAACCTAAGAACCCATCTGGTGCTACCTTTGGTACAGGAACAGGAAACCAATTAATAAGTTCTTGGAATTCATGGTTACAACCGTTATTGTCAAATATATTTAACTTGATGAGTTTTTTACCAGGAGAATCATAAAAGTGAGTAGGCTCTTGGAGATTAGAAGTATTTCCATCACCAAAGTCCCAATTCCACTCTGTTATTACATTGGTAGCGTTGCTTGGGCGGGTTATTGAATTGTCTTTAAATTTAATCTCTCCTGCCCTACAATCGTCAAATGAAATTTCGAAATTAGCTTCTACAGTTGGTAGAATGGTCACCTCTACCCTAGCTGTGTCCGAGCAAGGTGGTGAATCAGGATCAATAACCATGAACCCTTCATAAACCCCTATACCGGGAAAATCTATATTTGGTCGAGGATCATTCGAGGTAACAATCTTATCACCTAGATTAAAAAACCACATAAAAGATTCAGTTTCATAAGGAATAGATCGGTTATTAAGATTAAATTCTACATTTGTCTGACCACACACTCTTACAATAAAGATGTCATCTAATGGTTGATCTGGATCTCCAGGCAATTCACCATTTGGGCCGGTATTTAGCACAAAAGGCTCATCTTCAGCACTTACTGATAATAGTGCATCCTTAGGTGTACAATCAGTGATAATAACCTGGAGGTCTCTTCTGATGCTCGTAAACAAAATACCATCCCTATATTCCTCAGCACATACTGCCATGACATATTCGCCTAATACTACTGGCATTCCTTTTAACAATCCTGTGGTTGTATTGAGCTCCAAATTAGGAGCTCCTTCAAGAGGGACATCAAAACTAAACCCTGGAGATCTGAACCTCACTTCTCTGAATACAGCAGGTCCGCACAACTCAGGATTTGGTTGTACAAAATCACAACTACCTACATCATTTGAGTTTCTTCCACCGGCTGAAATTGGTATACAAAATTTATAAACTACACTATCACCATCTATATCAGATGCGTTATTATCAATAATCAAATTTTCGTTTGTACAGAATATAGCCGTTTTGTAATCATTAAATTTTGGTGAGTTATTACATACATCAAGTGCTTCTGGTGTAATTTCAATAGAGAACAATGCTCCAAATCCACCAGGGTCTAAAACATTGGAGATTGCTTCATTCCTACAACATCTTTGGTAAGCAATGAGATAGTTTTGGTTAATCTTTGGCAATGTCAATTCAAAATTATAGATACATTGCTCATTTGGAGGTATTCCCGAAGCAGTGCCACCACCTGCATCGGCACATGGAGGGTTAAGTATTTCATTAAGGATGGCCTGTTGAAATGGTTGCGGATTCGATTTTCCAAAATATATCCAAGCTCCTGTTTCTCCTTGCCAAATACCAAATTCCGCATCATCATCACACTGTGCTCCTTCGGCATCTCTTTGATCACGATAAAGTATGAGTTGAAATTGCAATGTTACCATTGTGGCAGTATTTGAGATGCAGGTGTAGCTCATATCACCTCCGATAATATGCTTAGCCTTTATCGGTAAAATGGCCAACATTGTAAAAAAGAGGACTAAAAGTGCTTTAATAGGGCTTAATATCATTAAGGAATCTTTAAGGCGTTAAAAATATTGCTAAAGAATCATATATAGCATTTATTTTCGCATCGCAATTTCAAATATGAATAATAATAACGAATTGAATGACAAATGATTACATTGATGAACTAGATGTCATCAATAATACAATAACGAACGGAGGAATCATATTGTATCCCACCGATACAATATGGGGAATAGGCTGTGATGTTTTTCAGCTTGATGCTGTTGAAAAAGTATATAAAATTAAATCAAGACCCAGAATTTTACCTTTTGTCCTCTTGGTAAGTAGTATAGTAATGCTAAAAAGGTATGTGAACATTCACCCAAGGCTCGAGACCTTAATGGAATATCATAAAAAACCGCTAACCCTCATTTATGAAGAAGTAAATAGCCTTCCTGAATCTGCACTGTCTGAGGATGGCACCATAGCCATGCGCGTTGCAAATGATCCTTTCTGCCAAAGAATAATTGAACAATTAGATTCGCCTATGATATCTACATCTGCCAATGTAACTGGTTATGCGTTTCCAAAGTCATTTTATGAAGTAACGGATAACATTTTGAAGCATATGGATTATGTGGTGCAATATCGACAAACTGATAGAGAAGAAAGATTACAATCTGTAATGGCCGAATTTAATCACAAGGGAGAAATGCAATTTATAAGAGAATAGTGAAGTTGTTTAGAAAAGAATCTTAACCCCAATTGAGTATTTACACTAAGTAGTGTCTGAACGAAAACTCATCAAAATTTGAAATAGTTCTTTTGGCGCTATTTTATTTTTTTTCAACTCGCTGATACTCAGGCATCACCGAATATCAAAAAACTAAATTCTCATCCAAAATATTCTATTTCATAAAATTCAACAGTTTCCGTTCAGGCACTATTTACATCCGAACGATCTATAAATAATAATACCTGACTGAAAATCGGCTGCCCGGCAAAATGTTTATTTTTGTTCAATGCTGTCTTTGTTTGTTTTTCAACTCTAAGATTGCTGTCGCGCCTTGAAATGGGTTCGATTCCTATTTTTTTAACTGTACACCATTCATTTTATATTTCAAAAACGCCCACTTGAGTAGTTATATAAAATATGATACCCCTTTTGGCCGTTTTATACTACTTATACGTCTTATTGAACATTTGGTATTGATTTTGCACTGATCTAAGTCCTAACAAATACAAATTACTTATGAAAAAATATTGCAACAGACAAACCTTGGGAATAATAGCAATTATTTGTTTTACGCTACTAATAGGTGCCTGTAATAGAGGCACTGGTTGTCCTAATCAATTTAGTCTATTTCTTCCATTTTTCTAATATTTCATACTCTCATAACATATGAATGAGGTAGTACTTACCTCTGATGATTCTTCGTCAATCTATTCTCAAAAGTTTGATGCACTGTACCATTCTAAACATGGTGCTATACAAGAAGGCCTACACGTCTTTATTAATGCTGGTTATAAGCACTTTTTAAATAATTCTCTTCGAAAAAAGAATAAGAATAGTGTAGTGAAAATTCTCGAAACTGGGTTTGGAAGTGGATTAAATGCTTTGCTTACACTCATAGAAACAGAGAAAACCAATACTCTAGTCAAATATCAGACTATAGAGGCTTATCCCTTACAATCACCGTTATTATCACAGCTTAATTATACCGATATTTTAGGCTATGTAGAAGAATTTAACCTTATTCACACTGTTAAATGGGAAGACTATGTTGATATCAATGACCTTTTTAAAATAAAGAAAAGGAATTGCCTTTTTGAAGAATTTTTCTCAGATGAAAAATTTGATGTGATCTATTATGATGCATTCGCGCCCAACACACAAAAAGAGCTTTGGAGTATTGATATGATGAAAAAGATGCATTCTCTTTCTAAGATTGGAAGTATACTTGTAACTTACTGCGCGAAAGGGGTTGTGAGAAGAACAATGGAAGAGGCTGGCTTTGAAGTTTCACGTATACCAGGACCTCCTGGGAAAAGAGAAATGTTGCGGGCTGTAAGAGTGAGTTAGATAAAAAAGAAGATAAAAAGTATGAAAAATTTAGGATTGCATTGGAAAATTCTCATCGGAATGGGTTTGGGGATTGTGGCAGGAATCATTGCCGTTAAAATTCCTAGCGGAAAAGGATTTGTTATTGATTGGATCAAGCCGTTTGGTACAATATTTATTAATTCTTTGAAACTCATAGCCATACCGCTCATTGTAGCTTCATTGATAAAAGGTATTTCTGATTTAAAGGATATATCTAAACTTTCGGCTATGGGAGGAAGGACAATAGGTATCTATATCTTAACTACTTTCTTCGCAGTTTCTACAGGATTATTGATAGTAAATATTGTCAAGCCTGGAAACTTGGTAAAAGAAGAAACAAGAAAGGTCCTAATGTCCAACTTTGCCGAAGATGCTTCGGGAAAAATATCGATGGCAGAAAGCCAACAACAATCTGGCCCCTTACAAGCTCTAGTGGACTTAGTGCCCAGCAATATTTTTGAGGCATTGGGTGGGAATGGGAATATGTTACAAGTAATATTCTTTGTTATTTTCTTTGGTTTATCATTGATCCTTATTGACCCTGAAAAAGCAAAGCCAGTTAAAAACTTTTTCGACAGTCTCAACGAAGTAATATTAAAATTAATAGACCTGATAATGCTTGCTGCCCCAATAGGTGTTTTTGCTTTGTTAGCAGCTCTAGTTGCAGAATCACCATCAGCTGATATATTCAAGGCGCTGATAGGCTATTCTCTTACTGTACTGGCAGGGTTATGTGTTTTAATATTTGGGCTCTACCCTCTTTTAGTCAAAATATTTGGAGGAAAAAGCCCGGGTGAATTTTATAAAGCTATTTCTCCAGCACAGTTGTTGGCTTTTTCTACTAGTAGCAGTGCCGCTACACTTCCTGTTACCATGGAAAGAGTAGAAGAACACCTAGGTGTTCATAAAGAAGTGAGCAGTTTTGTGCTTCCAATAGGAGCTACAATAAATATGGATGGTACAAGTCTTTACCAAGCAGTAGCCGCGGTATTCATCGCTCAAGCTTATGGTATGGATTTGACCTTAACTGCTCAATTGGGGATAGTGCTTACGGCTACTTTGGCTTCTATAGGTACTGCCGCAGTGCCCAGTGCTGGCATGGTAATGTTAGTCATTATTTTGGGTCAAGCAGGAATTCCAGAGGCTGGTTTGGCATTAATATTTGCCGTGGATAGGCCTTTGGATATGTGTCGTACTGTAGCTAATGTGACAGGAGATGCAACGGTATCCCTACTGGTGGCTAAATCAATGAATAAGGTAGGTCCCCCACAAATTAAAAACTGGGATGATAATTATGAAAGTGTAAAATAAATAATTAATTAATGGATTTAGGCATTGGATCAAGAGTAAAACACCCTGCTTATGGTGATGGAGTAATCATTGGCTTAGAGCCAAAAGTGTATCAAGTCTGTTTTACCAAATATGGCATCAAACCTCTCGGCAAAGATTATAAAAGCTGGGATATTGTAGAAGTCGTGGAAAGTGATAAAGCATTAACATATGACAGGCTAGAAAAATCATTGGTTAACATACTTCGAGACTGGCACGGCATAGGGCAATTAGTCAAAATATCAGAGAAATGGAAAGGTGGAAAAATAATTCTCCAACCTCATGACGAAACACTCAAAGGCAAAGAATTTTCAATAGAAGACTTCTTTCACAAAATAGTAATGATAAGAGACAGAATAAGAGTAATGGAACAAAGAATTAACAGCAGTAAAGAAATGCCAGATTCTGACAAGGTAAATTTACAACAATATATAACCAGGATATATGGCAGTTTGACCACCTTTAACGTACTATTCGCTGATAAAGATGATCACTTCGTCGGAGATAAATCTAAATAGATTAACAGATGTATAAATCAGGATTATATTGTGGCCTTATAGCTCTTATATTGAGCAGTTGTATTGACATTCCACGTCCGTATAGTAAAATTCCTCCTGGAATTTGGAAGGGAACTTTAGTGCTAGAAGATGATCCTAAATCAAATAAAAACGATCTTGTCTTGCCCTTCAATTTTGAGATTGACTATATAGACGAAAATGTAATAATGACCATTATCAATGCGAAAGAAAAAATTGTAGTGAAAGAGATTACTTTTAGTCAAGATAGGAGCACAGGAAGAGATTCAATCTTCATTGATTTTCCACTTTATGATACTCGTATAGAAGCTGAATATAAGGACAATGTGATACAAGGTTTTTGGTATGTACATTATCGTGAAAATTACAAAGTTCCTTTTATTGCACGACATGGAGTAGCCGAAAGGTTTAAAAATGCAACACCCCCTAGCCAAGATATAAGTGGAGAATGGAATGTAAAAATCGATATAGAAACTGAATCAGAATACCCTGCTCTAGGTGATTTCAAGCAAGAGGGAAATAAGTTAACAGGTACATTTATGACTGAAACTGGTGACTATCGGTATCTCGAAGGTGTTGTCTCCGGTAATGAATTGTTTCTCAGTTGTTTTGATGGTGCTCATGCATTTTATTTTGATGGAAAAGTGCTTGAATCAGGAAATATATTAGGTCGGTTTTTCTCCGGTCTTCATTATAAAACCAACTGGACAGCTGTTAAAAATGGAAAAAATGACATGGTAAATGCCTACGAGTTTTCCAAGTTGAAAAATGATCAAGAACCAGTCACTTTTTCATTTCCCAATACCGAAGGTGAACTGGTGACCCCTAATAGTGATAAGTATAAAGGGAAACCAAAGATTGTAAAACTCATGGGTACGTGGTGCCCTAACTGTTTAGATGAAACCAATTTTTTATTAGATTACCTTAAAAATAATCCCAATAAGCAAATTGATATTATTGCATTGGCTTTTGAAAGATATAGAGATTCTGACAAGGCAATAGCAATAATTAAAAGATATAAGGAGAAAAAGAAAATTCCATATGAGATGCTATATGCTGGTTACTATGATAAAGAAGAAGCAACTAAGACTTTTAAAATGTTGAAAAAAATAAAATCATACCCGACACTAATATTTTTGGATAAAAACAATATGGTAAGGAAAATATACACTGGTTTTTCTGGACCTGCGACAAAGGAATACCAAACTTTTACTAAAGATTTTGATAAAATTGTAACTCAATTATTGGACGAAGAATGAAAGAAATTTTAAAGAAAATAGTATTCATTACTGGGGGAGGTTCTGGCATTGGTGCTGCTACAGCAAAGACATTTGCTAAGAATGGCTATTCTGTCATTATAACGGGTAGAAGGACTAACAAGCTTAAAGAAGTACAACAAAATTTAGAAGAAAAATATGCCATAGACGTACGCACTTTAGCTTTTGATATAAGAAAATATAGTGACGTAGAAAAAGCCCTTAAAAGCCTTAACCCTCCGTGGAATAAAATAGATGTATTGGTTAATAATGCAGGTTTAGCGGTTGGACTTGACTCAATAGAAAATGGTGATTTGCAGGACTGGGAGAGCATGATTGATACCAATATAAAAGGCCTCTTATATATTACACGGTTCATCTCTCCTTTAATGGTAAAACAAGGCCATGGCGACATCATCAATGTAGGCTCGACATCAGGAGATCAAATCTATCCCAATGGCAATGTTTATTGTGCTACAAAAGCAGCTGTCAACATGCTGACGCAAGGAATGAGACTCGATTTGTATAAAAAAGGAATAAGGGTAAGTGAAGTGAATCCTGCTCATGTGGAAACTGGATTTGCTTCAGTAAGGTTTAAAGGAAATGCCAAAAAAGCTGCTATATACGATGATTTTACACCTCTAAAGGCAAAGGATGTTGCCAAGACTATCTATTTCATAGCCTCTGCTCCGAGGCATGTCACCATCCAAAACATTGTTTTAGCAGGCACACAACAAGCAGGTGCCAACTTTATAGACAGGTCAGGGAAAAAGTACGTTAACAGCGATAATAACTCGTAGTCCTGGCTTTCATATTCTTCAAGATATTCGCAATTATTTTAAGTGGACCACCGGAGTAGTTTCAAAAAACTCTTTTTCCGTTATACCACGGCTATTATCGCTTCTAATCGAAGATATGGCGACATAATCGATTATCGCCCACACATGCAGTATTTCCAGTCAAAAAGTTAGTGAAAACCTGCTCTAAATCACTGTCCCAACTTAATTAGTGTCTGAACGAAAACTCATCAAAATTAGAAATAGTTCTTTTAGTGCTATTTTATTTTTTTTCAACTCGCTGATACTCAGGCATCACCGAATATCAAAAAACTAAATTCTCATCCAAAATATTCTATTTCATAAAATTCGACAGTTTCCGATCAGACACTATAAACCCATAATCCTGCACTTGATAAGTGCGATATTTTTTAAATATCCCCTACTTTGTGATAAATAAACGATGGTGGTAGAAATGTGGTATTCTCAATGAGAAAATATAACAATGGGCATTCCCCTTTGCTTTGGCTTCAAGCCCTTCAGGATTTTACTACCCTATTGGAAAAATAGGGAATGAATATGCGTTTCATTTACCCATATTCAGGCCTACAGCCTTTTTATTTGTTTTTGTGTACTTACCCATTCCTTACTTAAAAACAATAGTCCTAAATGACTCCACTCCAAATTGATGCCTGATGGTTACAATATAAACGCCGTCATTTTCAAGTGAAAATACTTGACCATATTGAGATGTTTGCGGTATAAACCTGGTGTGAACAGACTGGCCAGAAAAGTCATATATATCTATCCTTACATCACTGGGCTCTGGGAAAACTGCCTTTATGCTAAACGATCCACTATTAATAGTTGGGGTCAACTGAGCATAACTTTCTTTGCCGCCAAGCTTCTTAGGGCAAGTTGTTATAAAGATTTCCTTCTCTATTATGTGACTTGGACAATCAGTACCTGATAATTCTAAACTTACTGTATAATCTCCCACATTATCATACACATACAATGGATCACGGTCCATACTGATATCGCCATTACCAAAATCCCAAAAGAAATTAAGTGTAGACATGCCCTCAAAAATGCTGTAATCAATAAAATGCATCGTATCACCCACACAAGCAGTACTACCCGTCAAAAAGTCTGTGAAAACCTGCTCTAAATCGTCGAAGAGTACATCTACAGAAGTTGTAGAGGTACAACCATTAGCATTATCGGTTACAGTGAGACCATAATTGCCTGTAGCAGTTACATTTATAGCACTCTCTGTACTACCAGTAAGCCAATTATAAGTTAGGCCACCTTGTCCGATGGATTCAGAAGCATCTAGTAATGCATTCGGATCAGAACAATCTTCTACTTCCCATGGAGCAATGTCAATTACTGGAGGTTTAAAATCTTCTGTAATGACAATTGATGTGGTATCCATGAGGACATGGTCTGCATCGGAAATAATGAGGAAATAGGTGCCTGCCGTTGTTATTTCTAAAGCTATATTGGTGCTCAATATATTAGAACCATCTGTCCATTGATATGATGGGATTTCACCTTGAGTTTTTGCCTTGCCTTCTAGGGTTAATGCAGGGATATTACAATTTAGATGGGTACCATTCGACGTAGTGATACTTGCCTCAAAATTCTGTTCTTCTACACAAAAGTTGAAACCTTTAATAAAAGAATCAAATCCTGTATCAGCCACTAATGTGTCCTCAAAGGCTGTAGTTATGGAAAAAGTTCCATCATTAAGTCCATTGCCTTCTGTATCTTGAATAAAGAAATCATAGCAACCTTCTTGAAGACATACTGTAAAAGTCTGGGAAGTAGAATCATCTTCACCTTCTACATAAGGTCCACCTTGTGCTAATTTTATAGGTTGGTCTTCTTCGCTGACAAATTCCGTCCATATAGACCAAGAAGTCTCTCCTGGATTGTTGTCAAAGGTGATATTGACATTGACTAAAATGTCTCCAGAATCATCTTTTGTAATAATTGTGCTTTCTATTACAGCACATCCACTTATCTCATCAGTGATGGTCACTTGATAACTTCCACCTTCTCTCACTTCAATAGTAGGCTGAATACTACCATTAGACCACAGATATATCACTCCATTTGCACTGCTCGATCCAGAAGCATCAAGAGTTGAAACTGGCATCCTGCAATCAATATGGGTGATGGGTACTATTAGTTCTGCTAAAGGAACCGTGATATCTTGTGCTACAGTTACTGACTTTGTGGAAAAGCAGCCATTACTATCATCCGTAATCGTAACCGTGTATTCTCCTGGACTATTTACATTAATACTAGCATCAGTCCTTCCATCAGACCATAGATAAGATATATCTTCTTGCGTGATAGCCCCAGATGCATCAAGTGCTGTAGAAGTAGTAATGCACGTCAATAATTCTGGAACAGAGATCTCCACAACTGGGCTTTCAAAATCCTCGGTAATTGTAATACTCCTTACAGAGGTGCATCCATTCACATCATCAGAGACGGTCACTGTATATGTACCCGCATCATCGATGGTAATAGTAGATTCTATACTGTCATTTGACCATAAGAATGATATACTATTTTGTCCTTCTGAATCAGAAGCATCTAACAGGATAGAAGGATTGGTACAATCTAGTTGAATGCTGGTAGATTGAATCATTGCTGATGGAATATCATCATCTTGAGTAATGGTAATAGTACTCACGTCCGTGCAACCATTGATCTCATCTGTCACAGTCACACTATATTCACCTGCTGCTCCAACAGTTATACTTGAATTGCTATTTTGATTAGACCATAAGTATTTTAATTCGTTATTCCCATTGGAGCCTGAAGCATTTAAAATGACCGTAGAATTTTCACAATCAATTTTTGTACTTGATGCTTCTATTTCAGCAGTAGGCACGACCATATCTTCTGTAATAACCACTGCATTTGTTGCGGTACAGCCATTGACCATGTCAGTAATGGTGACTGTATAGGTGCCAGGATCTGTTACTGAAATATTCGAAATTACACTATTAGTAGACCATCTGAATGCTATGTCATTATTTCCACTTGAGCTTGAGGCATCAAGAGAGATAGAAGATGTATTGCAATCTAGCTGTGTATCAGTAGTTTCCATCAATGCTGATGGCAGTACTACATCTTCAGTAATTGTAATTGTTCTGGAAGCATCGCAGCCATTCACTTGATCTATGACCATTACGGTATAATCTCCTGGCTCAGTGATGGTTATACTGGAAGTGTTGCCGCCGTTATTACTCCATTGATAATCCAGAGTATTGTTACCACTCGAAATGCTGGCATCCAGAGTGATGGATGTTGTATTACAATCCAGTTGAGTAGATGATGGATTGATGTTAGCTGTTGGTACGTCTTCATCTTGGGTGATGGTCACTTCCTCCGTAGCGATACAGCCATTGACCATATCAGTGATAGTGACTGTATAAGTACCTGCCGAGCCTATTTCAATTGTTGCTTTATCACTTCCTGTAGACCAGTCATACTTTATATTATTATTCCCTGTAGATGAAGAGGCATCCAATGTGATAGACGATGTACCACAATCTAGCTGAGTACCAGCTGCTTCTATTTCAGCAGTAGGCACGACCATATCTTCTGTAATAACCACTGCATTTGTTGCAGTACAGCCATTGACCATGTCAGTAATGGTGACTGTATAGGTGCCAGGATCTGTTACTGAAATGACTGAAGAGGTACTAGTATTAGACCATAAATACGAGATATTGTTCGCTCCACTGGACTTAGATGCGTCCAAGCTGATCGATGCAGTATTACAATCCAATTGGTTCTCCGTATTTTCTATCAGAGCCATAGGAATAACCATGTCTTCAATAATGGTAACCGTACTGCTTGCCTCACAACCATTATCTGTTTTTGTAACTGTGACTGAGTAGTCTCCTGGCTCAGTTACTTCAATGCTAGAAGCAATACTGCCATTTGACCATGAATAAGTTAAGTCTCCTGTCCCCATTGATGCAGAGGCATCAAGTGTAATCATTGATGTATTACAATCTAATCTTGTACTCAATGCATCTATTGTAGCGGTTGGTACATCTTCATCCGAAGAAATGGTAATACTTATTTCATCAACACATCCATTGATAGGATCACCTACTGCCAATGTATATTCTCCGGCAGATCTAATTTCTATGCTAGCATCCTGACTACCTGTAGACCATAGATAAACAACTCCTTCTACTCCTCCAGTTGAGTTTGACCCATCCAATGTAATCGATTCTGTACCACAATCTAAGACCGTATTCTCTGTATCTATTCTTGCTGTTGGCTTAGTTATGTCCTGGCTGACTGTAACAGTTTCTATACTGAAACAACTATTGCTATTATCAATAACGGTTACGGTGTAGTTCCCCGGATTCATGACTTCTACTATTGAAGTATTCCCACCATTAGACCAAGTATATGTTAACTCACCAATACCCGAAGAACCTGATGCATCTAAGACTGTAGAAGTAACAGCACAATTGAGCACCGATGGTGCAGCAATGACTGCATTTGGCAAGGTCTTATTTTCAGAGATAGTGATGGTTCTGCTATCCGTGCAGCCATTATCTCCCTTAGTCACAGTGACTGTGTATTCACCAGAAGCCGTAATATCTGTATTTGACTGAGTACTCCCATTGGACCATAGATAAGTCAGACCTCCTCCAGTAGAACCAGCAGCGTCTAGTCTAATAGATGTCACTTCACAATCCAAGACAGTACTTGGGGTGTTGATCAAAGCAGTGGGTTTGCTCTTATCTTCAGTGATCGTAGTACTTTCTACATTGGTACATCCATTAGCTCTATCAGTAACTGTCACGGTATATTGCCCAGGAATACTTACGTCTATGCTAGCCGAACTGCTATTAGTAGACCATGAAAAAGATAGGTCACTATCATCTCCACCAGATTCTGAGGCATCCAAAGTAACCGATGGATTGTTACAATCTATCACTGTAATAGGAGCGGATATGAAAGGGAAAGGTTTTTGGACATTTTCAAATACCGATGCTGTAAAAGTAGCCGTACATCCATTTCCACTATCTGTTACCGTCACTGTAATATTACCTGGATCTCTCACCGTAATACTCGGACTACTTAAGCCATTTGACCATGCATATGTAAGCGCACCACCTCCTGAAGAAGAAGAGGCATCTAAAGTAGTTGTGGTATTAATACAGGTCAGCAGGTCTGGTTGAGAAACATTGACCATCGGCGTAGCTATATCTTTAGTAATCGTTACCGATTCTGTATTGGTACATCCATTCGCTCTATCAGTAATGGTGACTACATACTGCCCTCCATCAGTGACATTAATCATAGATGTAGATGTGCCATCAGACCATGTAAAAGATAAATTACTATCATCACCTCCTGATCCTGAAGCATCAAGTGTGACAGATGGGTTGTTACAATCTATCTGAGTAACAGGAGCAGATATAGAAGGGAAAGGTTTTGTTTTATTTTCAGTAACATTAACTGATGTAGAACCAGTACATCCAGTGTTATTGTCTGTGACAGTCACTGAATAAGTGCCTTCAGAATTTACTGTTGTACTCGCATTTGTACTATTATCAGACCATCGAAAAGACAAATTAGGGTCGTCACCTCCTGATCCTGAGGCATCTAAAGTGATCGTTTCATTATTACAATCTACCTGAGTCGTCGAAGCGAAGATTATTGCTCCTTGGCTAGTGACTCTTACCATCTGATCGACGTCTATACTATTTCCATTGCCGTCGTCAAAATTCCATCTGACCGTATATGTGCCAGGTGTTGAATATTGTAATGGATCACTTGTCGTACCTGTAATAGTGCCACTACAGTTATCAGTTGTAGTTGGTACTGATACTAATGCACTTCCGCAACCTATCACATCTGTTAAGTTTGGGCGTACTGGTGTTTCATTATCTTCGATTGTAATGACGAAAGAGCAAGTGGAGCTATTGCCCGTTGCATCTGTGGCAGTGACAACTACAGTCGTATTTCCAACTTGAAATGCACTTCCTGATTCGATGCTTAAATTCAATTCTGGAGTGCCACAGTCGTCAGTTGCTGTTAGAGAATACGTAATGAAGTTAACACACTCTCCTGCTCTAGTGGGAAATGTTGAATCATCAATACAAGATATCACTGGAGCAGTGTCATCTTCTTTAAATGTTATTTCTATTGACTGAGTATCGTTGCATCCATTAGTATTGTCAATGACCGTTACTGTATATACCCCTGGCTGGATTATTTCTATCGAAGAAACCATATCTCCATTGGACCATGCATATGACAGATTATTATTATCTCCTCCTGAGGCTGATGCGTTTATAGAAACTGATGAGTTATTACAGTCTAGCTCAGTAGTTGGAGCTTCTATAGATGCTGTAAGCCTATTTACAATAACCCTTTGATCAGCATTGACACTGTTACCATTGCCGTCGTCAAAATTCCATCTGACCGTATATGTGCCAGGTGTTGAATATTGTAATGGATCACTTGTCGTACTTGTAATAGTGCCACTACAGTTATCAGTTGTAGTTGGTACTGATACTAATGCACTTCCGCAACCTATCACATCTGTTAAGTTTGGGCGTACAGGTGCTTCATTATCTAGGATCGTAATGACGAAAGAGCAAGTGGAGCTATTGCCCGATGCATCCGTGGCAGTGACAACTACAGTCGTATTTCCAACTTGAAATGCACTCCCTGATACGATACTTAAATCCAATTCTGGAGTGCCACAGTCGTCAGTTGCTGTTAGAGAATACGTAATGAAGTTAACACACTCTCCTGCTCTAGTTGGGAATGTCGCATCATCTACACAACTTATCACTGGGTCTTCCCTATCCACTACTTTTATCGTCAATGTTCCATTATCAGTAAATCCGTCAGGACAGTCTTTCAGTCCACCATATTCTACTACATAACCAGAAATGCGACCTGCCACAGCTGGACTATCATAATCATTCCACTCGCCATCAGTAAGGAGATGACCATAATCCTCACCTGTTAAAAAATCGTTTGGCTCAGAGTTATCCCAGTTAGAGTATCTTCCTGATACTGCCATGCCAGAGGCGTTTCCACTCCAAAATTGAGTGCCTGCCTCAGGGCCTGTTACCCATTTCCAATTGCCTTCTTCCTCTGCATCAGAAGCACCTATCCATCCTTGGCCTTCTAGTTTTGCCTGTATGAATTCATTCTCTCCCTGAGTGGTTATCGTTGCTAGATATCCTCGCAAACCATTTTTTCTCATTGCTGCTGCCGCTGATTTAGCGTCTTCCCATGTTACATCGTTTGCAGTAACAAATTCATAAAAATGACCATTATCTTCAAAAAATAAGCTTTCATCAGCTGCTTTTACTAAATAGCTCAAAGTAATATCTCCACTAACATTTGCAGCTGATGTAAAGGTCCATGTACCATTATTGTTGTCCACTAATGTTCCATCTGCATCATCGTCCAGTGTTAATTCTTGTACTTTTAAGGCTATTCCATTTGATGCATTATCATTGGCTAATAATGTCGTTGCACTTATCGTAACTGGAGTGACAGGGCACGTTTCTGCTGTATCTGCTCCTGCGGTAACGGTGAATACTTCTGAACACTCGTCGATCACAGTTATGGTGTAAGAACAAGTAGCTGTATTACCTGATGCATCTGTGACGAAATAACTATATGTATTTACTCCAATAGGATAGGTATCTTCAGTGAATATTTGACCTGGAGTCACATTATATAGGGAATATACAACTCCACTTATATCATTATCTACTCTAGTTGTATAAGTACTTATAGAGCAATTATCAGTCGGTGTTGGCTCTGTAGTCGATGGTATTCCAACATTCGTTCCAGGTTCTATATTGATCTCTATATTATCAGGGCATGTGATCACTGGATTTTGCCCATCCACTACTTTTATCGTCAATATTCCTATGGCAGTAAATCCATCTGGACAGTCTTCAAGGCCGCCATACTCCACTACAAAGCCAGAAATTTGACCTGCTGCAGCTGGACTCTTATAATCATTCCAACCACCATCAGGAAAGACGTGACCATAATCCTCACCATTTAAATCGTTTGGCTCATTGGGACTAGATGTTCCCTTTTTCCAGTTGGAATATTTTCCTGATACTGCCATACCAGAGCCATCTCCACTCCAAAATTGGGTGCCTGCCTCAGGGCCAGTTATCCATTTCCAATTGCCTTCTTCCGCTGCATCAGAAGCACCTATCCATCCCTGACCTTCTAGTTTTGCCTGTATGAATTCATTCTCTCCCTGAGTAGTGATCGTGGCCAGATATCCTCGCAAACCATCTTTTCTCTTTGTTGCTGCCTCTGATTTAGCGTCTTCCCATGTTATATTATTTGCAGTAACAAATTCATAAAAATGACCATTGTCTTCAAAAAACAAGCTCTCATCTCCTGCCTTCACTAAATAGCTCATCGTAATATCTCCACTAATATTTGTAGCGGGTGTAAAGGTCCATGTACTATTATTGTTGTCCACTAATGTGCCATCTGCCTCATTGTCTAGTGTTAATTCTTGTACTTTTAATGCTACTCCATTTGATGCATTATCATTGGCTAACAATGTCGACGCATTAATGGTAACTGGAGTGACTGGGCATGTTTCTGCTGTATCTGCTCCTGCGGTAACGGTGAATATTTCTGAGCAATCACTACAGTCAGCTATTGAGGCATCCCATACTGCATCCATAATGCCAGTATATCCTCCTTGCCCTGTAACAACTCCGTTAATATTCACCGTCACGGGAGAAGATCCTAATATACCATCAAGATCGGGATCAGTATGACCTGCTTCTACAGCATCAAAACAACCATCGCCATCAGAATCGCTGTCTAATTGATTTGGCTTACCATCTCCATCCTTATCATAGCATATATTCCATGCTACGAAGTCTACTCTATCTGAGGTTAATTTTCGGTTATAGTCATAAGATACTGTTCTTGTGCCTAGGGGTAAATCATCCCAATAAAGGGCAAGAACAGGAGCATCATCAGCTGGTTTTATTACTGTTGGATTTACTCTCCCATTCGAAAACTCTCCTTCTCCTGTCACCCTCGAAGGACTAACAGAAAAATTATCCAGGTACTCTTGTATTCCAGATTCCAAGAGATCAAGATTTGCCACGAAAATATTTAAACTGGTTATGTCGTATGGGAATGTATAGATTATTCTATTTTTTAGATTTGTTCCATCATTGAATCCAATAAAAGAATTGGCCTGAAATGTAATCATATCATCTGCTTCAATAGTGACTATTGCATCTTCTGCGGTCAAGGCAGTTACCGAATTGCCACCAAAAGTCGTTTCACTATAATCCCTGGCACCTGGACATTCAACAAAATCCTGTATACCGTCATTATCATTATCTTCATCATTTATATCTATAATCCCGTCCATATCGCTGTCGAGTGTCGACTGAGCATTAATATCTGTAAAAGAAGCACAGAGTATCAATGATCCGATTAGGGATAACCTATATATCTTATTGAAATCGAGTATTATATTTTTCATAGTTATGTTTTAAGCCTCATTAATAAGAAGCCATCTATGGAATTATCACTTTTATATATTTCTTTAAGCATTTTTTTAAATATAGTTACTGTATCATCACCGACTTCACCTCACTCAGATCACCTATCCAGCCGTTGTCATAGCGGACTCGGATGGCATAGTTGTATATTACTTTGGATTGGACCTCTTTATCCATGAATGTCTTATCACTTCCCACCTCTCTGAAAAACGAAGGAGTACCCACTCCGTCTGATTTATACACTTCGAATTGATAGGAGATTCCTTTGACTTTTGGGTCAGATTGATAGTCCCAACTCATCCTCACTGTCCTGCTTTCATTACTTATTGAGAAATTATTAACCAGTGCTTCTTCATTAGGAAATTTTACACTAGTCGTCCTTACCACTGAAGTGTCTGACACATTGCCACTGTCATCATACGCAAGTATGAAATAAGAGTAATCTTCGCCATATTCTGCCACTTGATCAGTGTATTCTTGAGTAATATTATCTAAGGAATCTAATAGTGACCAATCCGTTTCTGACTCATGCTGTTTGTATAGTATTTGGCCTTCTACATCCTCACTAGGACTGAGTTCCCAAGTGATACTGATTCCATCTTCTCCACTAGTTGTATAAAATTCATAAGGAGTGATAGGTGCATTATAATCCAATCTTTTTACCTCGATTATTTCAGAAATAAGGCCTCGATTGTAAGAATCATCCTGAGCTCTTACGCAGAAATAAATGGCCTTGGATAGGCTTTCTTTATCTAGATAATAAGTGTAATAATTTTCAGTCAATAGTTCAGCATTCACTGGACTCATCTCTTGGATGGTATCATTGCCCCAGTAGAGCCAGTATCCTTGCACATCTTTGGCAATACTATGTTCCCACTCTACATGCACAAAACTGAATGAATCTACATACCCATTAATAATAGAAGGTGGCTCGGGTGCGATCAAATCAGGAACGACTACCTGAGTCAAAATCGATTGTGAAATATTTCCATTTTTATCAACCGATTGTACCTTAAAAAAGAAAGCTCTATCGGTATCGATGTCTTTTAGTGGGAATTTATATTCCGTAACATCATTGCCCAAAGGCTCACTCAGTGCTCCATATATCCCTTCAGATTCATCACTCGATAGTACTTGATAATAATCAAAATCGGCATGTTGTGCTTCTGGCAGTTCCCATGAGATATAAATCTCATCAGTGTCTCTGCGATGCTCAGAGAAACCCATATCTACTACAAGTGGTGGTGTCAGATCGACTGCCTGACCCTTCACTTCAGCCGGAGCACTTACCTCGCCAAAAGCGTCATATCCATATACTCGGTAGTAATAATCCTGGCCATTATTAGCCACACTGTCTGTATATACATATCTGTACAGGGGCAGCTCGGCTGTCTCCATAAATACCAGTTTATTAGGTGTGAGGCTGGTATAATTGATACCATCCTCTGACTTCTCGATGTTATAACTAGAAAATCGCCCCTCGTTTTCCTCTTTATTCCATTCTAATCTGATGGAATTATCCTTAGGTGTTAATTGTAATCTGCTGGGTGGAGTCAGAGTTTCCATTATATTTTTAATAGTCGCCTTGCCTGCATCCCACATATCTTCGACGCCATCAGTAGAGACGAGATAGATGTAGGTATCATCGGGATTCACATCCTTATCCACATATCTAAATCCTAAAATTTCCGCTGCTAGTGCAGATCTCTCAGCCGCCATAAGAGCAAAGCCTAGGTTATTCTCAAAAATGGAATTTTGTTCATATACGCTTCTACCTGCCTCTGTATTATATTCATCCTGACCATACAAAATACCTGCTGCTACCAGTGCCATAGAGTCGTAGGCTATAGCCTCAGTGATCTCAGTTTCTGCCCATGGTTTTACAGTAGCAATCAGCTCATATTCTGTCGCATCTAGTGTCCTGTATACTTCAAATCCTGTTTCTTTTGCAGTTTCCCACATTTTTGGACTATTGAGTCCCCACCGGATCACAATGCTATCGCCATAGGCTTTTCCAATGGCTCTGATATATTCTTGCTCTATAGGAAATGCCTTGATATACATATCAGAAAGAGAGAGATCATTGGGATGTGAGAAGGCAAGGGTAGTATCAGAAGGGTATGTATTATAGCTAAAAAATGAATTCAATAACTCTACACTTGCCTCAATGCTACTATCTATATTCTTTATTGTATATCGATAAAGGACATCACGTTTAGCTGTATTATCTACAAATCCTAGACCGAGTGCATTTGCGATTTCAGGATAGTTACGTACTTCTTCCATGATGTAGTTGTACTTCATTTCTGATCCATCTAAGAGATCATTGGATGGAAACTGGAAAGTGGTGTCATATAGCAATGCCCCTATCGGATCCATGATACCGTTTGCCAATTGTGCGTTGTTAATAAACCATATGGAGTCTTTCTCTATCATTGCCGTATGAATCACTTCACTAGAAATAGGAGTTCCATTATCACTAAGCTCTGCACGAGTGACCGTATATCCACTAGTCCTATGTTGTTCCCATATTTCTGGGCTCATGGGAATCCAGAAGACTTCTACTGATTGTTCAGTTGTTTGAGCTTGTAGGAATAGCTCTAGACTATTTTGAGCGGACAATATTTGAAATGTGCTCAAAAGGATGTATATCGAAAATATATGTTTCATTTTCTTGATAGCTTTATTTTAATTCACTTTCGTGAAATAGAATTTTAGTTTTGATTTTGATGATCCCAATTTTAAGTAACCGCAAGACTTTTTATCATATATGTTTTCCCCAAAATAGCCCCCATTCTTTCTTTTTATAATTGTGGAGCCGTCAGGTTGTGGCTCCAAAGACCAGAGGAATTTATCACCAGATTCCAAACTAGACATCATCTGAACCCCTCGTCCACCAGAAAACGATGAGACTGGTTTCCCATTTGCATATAAAT
This sequence comes from Saprospiraceae bacterium, assembly GCA_036479115.1. Classification (GTDB taxonomy): domain Bacteria; phylum Bacteroidota; class Bacteroidia; order Chitinophagales; family Saprospiraceae; genus UBA7328. Next base: position 33,632 of record JAZGFD010000118.1, read on the forward strand.
TAAAATATCCTTTATCTGCAGCCTTTATTTTCCAAATGATTGCATCTGATGGCTTAGCATTTTTATTGTTAGACTCGCTTGGACATCTGGATATTGTGCGATAATCTTCCAAAAGAAAAACGTCAATACCAAATTCTTCACTTCTGACTTTAATTAAATAATTGGTATCAGTTTCAGGCATAACTGTTTTTTTATCATCACTAGCAGTTTTATCATCATTTGGCTTTGATTTCTTTTGGCTCATGTCAGTTATAATCCGCCTCATAGTGGTAGATAAACCAAAGTACTTAGAAAATCTGCCTTCAATTTTCACAGTACCGTCGGCTTGTTGATCCAGAGCAAATAATAATGCATCAGGTCGCAATGAACTCACAGATTTTGACACTTTAATATCACTAAACCCCGATTGGTAGTATTGCCCTTTGTCAGAAAATAAATGATAATACCCATTTCCCACATACTTGACTCTCCAAGTACTTTCACATTCAGTTTCTCCTATTTTCTTAATACAATAGTCAGTCTCCGCTTTAAAAGGTATAGCATTATAAATCCTTTGATTTTCATTATGACTTAACTCTTCTAATGAAAACAGGGTAGGCTTCTCAAAGCCTAATTTCAATGTCCCATTTTCTCTTTGGGTCCAATAATTGTTTAAATCTCTGAATCCTAACCTAAACTTGTCTTTACTCACATAAGAAACGGTAAACGGCAAACCTTTTGATGGATTCAGTCCTAGAGGAATATCATAAGCATCAACAGAGTGTGGCATTGTGATTAGTTCACCAATTTCTGTCTCTATAAAATAGCGAAGGTCTTTTTTGGGTTTATTTTGGTCAGCACTCTTATTTGAATCACCAAGCAATAAATCATTGATCGAAATTTTATATTCTTCAATAAAATGAAGCTGTGTGGCTTCTTGAAGATTGCTTGTTGTAGTGAAAGAATACTTTTGCTTTTCGCCTCCTCCTTCATTTTTCTTTACTATTAAGTACTCCTTATTCGTCGCTCCCGGATTATCCACTATTAACCTATATGAGATGGTTGCGTTGATTTTATCATGAATCAATGGTTCAGCAACATTAATACTCAAATTATAAAGCTCGATTGGTGTATTATCATTGCTTTGATTTTCTACTCTTAATACCTTTACTCCTCTACCTTCTAAAGGATTGACAATTTTCCAAGTGGCGGTGTATTTATTGATTTTACCAGAAGTGGATTTTAGTTCAATTGTCTTTTCTTCAGTTGGCACATTGTCATAAGGGAAGCCTAAGTTTTTTGCTTTTTCATAAGCCAAAGGAGACATTAGTAAAATTTTCAGCAGAACATTTTTTGTACTTGCATATTCGAGTTCAATTCTGTATTCTCCTACATCATTCACATTGACTGTGTATTCTGTCCATTCTCCTTTGTTCACTTGTAAGTATTTTTTATTATCCCTTTGGCCAAAATCTATACCTTCTTGAAAGCGGTGGCTACCTATCTCATTTTCGTACTTTTCTTGACGGTGATAGCTTATTTCTGGGCCTCCCCAATCATAATTAGCCAATTTAATGGTGCCTGGTAACTGTTGAATTTCACCACGGTAAGGCAGGTTTTTAAGTTTAAAATCTAATGAACTAGATAAATAATCACTACTCTGAGAAGAAGTGAATGCTTCCTTTCTCACTAAGATATCGAGGCCATGCACTAACTTCTTTTCTTTCGATGTTTCCCATTCTTTCAATTCGGCCTTGAATACGTCGTATTGTTTATTATTTCCATTTTTATAACAGAGCCAAACATTTAGTTCCCAAAAATTAGAACGACGAAGATCAGAGTCCGAGAGGTTCATACCCTCAAGGTTGATACCATCTTTTTCTATATCCCGGTAAAGTTGGGCTATATCTATACTTCCATCTTTTGCAATTTCAAGTTGACTTGCCATGATCTTTGTCCCCTTGATGGTTTGTGCCAGCACTACATCTGCCGCCTTATCGAAATAAGCCATTTTGGGGTGGGTATTTCTATTTTCTAAATAGATAAAATCAGGGATGCTTATAGCACCCGATTTTTTGTTTTTGATATAAAGTTTCATCGGGATATAACTGAACCTAGACTCGAATACGAGTTCAAAATCATCAGCTTTTGGTTCAGACAACTCGCCTTCTTCTTTTCCACCATTCAGTTCATCAAAGCCTCCTTGATTAAGATGGTTTGGCTTCAGTGCGAAGTCAATATTTTTAGTAGAAGTCACCTTGTCATTCATCTCCTTCCAATCCTTATATACTGGAAAGGACAAGGTCAAATCACTATGGTCATTGTGGATGACATATCTCTTGTATTGCTCCTTAACCCTGTCCTGATTTATACCTCCCGTATTATGTTTATTAATATGTATACGATTATATATATGTTCCCAATAGGTACCATATGCGTCATCGGCTGCTATGGACCCTCGGCTTTTTTCAGTTCGTGTTTGTTTCTCCTTGTATGTAGAACTTCCAAATATTTTAGTTGGATTATACCAAGACTTCTTCTTTTTCACAGTGTATTCTACCTTTTTGGTATGCCTCTGCTTTTCAGAAAAACTGATGTCGTATAGCAGTCGCAACTGATTAATCACCACTCTTGATTTTAAATCCTGAAATAGCAAACCATACTGTTCTTTTTTGTTAAAAACAGCTTTTGATGTACGGCTATCACTATTGCTTTTGTTAAAGTTATTATCAAAACAAAGTCCTTTTTTTATTTCATCCTGATTGAGAACATTCATTTTTTCTGGTATATGAAAATCCATATTCCAACTCAGACCTTCAGCGGTTTTTTGATCCCACATGACCTTCAATACTTCCTCCAAATAGTCCTTCTTAGATTGAGATATTTTATCCTTATTTATCACTTGTGTCTTAGTGAAATAATCAGTTATGTGATTATTAAAATGATCTTTATCATAAATCTCCTTATACAGATATGTAGACCAATAAAAAGGAAAACTTTTCTTATTGATATAGGCATTGAGCTTGATTCTGTCCAAATCATACTTATCAAACCCCTCAAGTGAAGTCATAGCATAATAGTCATCCAAAGTTTCGAACCAATTTGCTGAATTCGTATCCCATTTCTTGAATTGATAAACTTGCTTTGCTTCATTAGGATGACTCAGATCATTTCTTGTAAGGATAGGTCGTATGTATCTCACACTACTTGCTTCTAACTTTTCATCCAAACTCTCGTATTTGCTTTTCGCAAAATGATAGGTGTATAAAACCTTGGTGTATTGTGCCAATTGTTTTTCTATAGAATTGTCTAATACACTCTTATTCACTTTGTAAGTGGCATCAGTGGAACCTCCATTGGCATCTATTTTTCCGCTTCCGTTGTTTTGACTGTTTACCTCACTGATTTGAGTATTATCAGGCTTTTCAGGTCTTCTGACCAACTCGATTTTATACACTTGACCACCTTTCAAAGAGGATGCTAATCCATCAAAATCCGGAAAGTTGATCTCCTTAGTAGTGACCGTATGAGACTCAACTGTAGGTAGCGTAAAGATCCCATTATAAGTGATTGAACCTATTTTTAGTTTTTTGAAAGGAACAGAACCAGGATACTTTGTCATCGGTACCTCAAATACTTCTTTTTCTTGATTAGGTAATGTAGAACTGACTCTGGCCACATACTCATAGTCAAATGTCTGATTTCCATCTGTGACAGATTCTGGGAACATTTTTGCCAGATTAGGGTCGGCTTGATTGAATCTTAAGTGAGGATGAGCATACCCTTCATGCCAGTATCTTTGATCGAGTCCAGGGGTTTGACTCTCCACCATTGTGGCGTATATTTCATCTGGAAATGCTCCTGTCTTGAATACAGTAGCTCCTTTTTCTGGATTGACAAATCCTTTCTCTACTAGTGGGCTATACGAGCCATCATCCTCTCTATCTACATACCACATGGCTTTATAGTGCATCTGATATTCGGTATCAGGTTGTAGCCACTCATTCATCTTCAGGCTCGCTCCTAAGTTGTCATCATCTAAAACTATGGAAGCAGAAATCCTAACAGAACTACCCTTTTTAGTTAAATAAAATTCTTTTAGCTCTACTCTATAATTGTCATAGTCGCTTATTTCTCCTTCTTTATCATAGTTAGGAAAGGAAATGGTAGAGCCCAGTTTCCAGTTGGTTTTGAGCTTAGGTATGACGAAAACACTTTCTGTTTCATTAGCCACTTCTTCAGGAGATGTACTCTCCACTATAGGTATGCCTATCACTGGAGTCTCTACTTGCATGTCAGAGCATTGACTTCCAAATTCGAATTGATAATTAAACTTGCCATCTAGGAGTCCATTGAGCACACTATAATGCCCTTTTACAAATCCATTGATATATGATGGATTAGGCAGCATCGCTCTGAGCATAGCAGCAAGCTCTGCATCAAATACATTCACTTTGCCTTTTCTAAAACCAAGGTTATATTTTAATCCTAGTTTTGCTTTTAAAAAAGCATAGGCTTGCCCCTCTGCATACCAACCATTAAGACCTATTCTATCCGTCGCAGAGCTACCACAGCTTATGTTGCCTTTATTTGTCAAAGAGGCATCAAATCCTATCTTACCTCCTACTAGACCTTCTAGTGGGCCGAGAGATTTTTCGGCGTGTGCTTCTATTAAAGCACCGATGACAATGCCATCATTTGATTTTACATTTCCATCTCTATCCAGCCCACCAGTGTCCGCTTTACGATTTGATACTTCTTCAAAATTTACATCAGTATTCCATGATGGTAGTAACTCTGCGATAGGTGGAATAGGATCTACATCCATTCCCATCTGCATATAAAATTTAAAAGCGGCATTCCCCAACATAGGAAAGGTGACAGCACTGTATCTATATCCTGATCTGGGTTCTACTCCTGATCCATCTCCCCAACTTCCTAATTTGAAAGTCCATTTGAAATCATCTTTAAACTTGGCACCAAATCTTGCTTTTACATTTTCTAGTTTTACTAGAGCATTGGCACCTTCCTTCTGCATCTCTTCATTTTCACCTTTATTCAGGTCACTCACCATTTTAAATCGGTCCTTCTGTGATAGATTATCGTTAGATAGAATGGCCCTTCTTTGCTTATCATTCTTGTGCAATAATTTAGCAAGTGGAGCTGTATTCCCCATAGGAAATTCCGCTTTAAGCTCTAGTGATCCTGTTAACTCTTTTTGTGGATGATCGTATTTGATAGTGGATGCTACTTTGGCCACATATTCATCGCGACGTTCCGCTAAAGTTGTCGGGCTGAGATACATATTGCCATCTACCTGAATGTAGGATAAACCTATTGTGCCTACATTATTTTTTTCGAGTCCCATTCTGAGGGTGACATCTCCTGCCAGTAGTTGTGGTGTACCAGGAGTGGGAGGCAACTGAGACATAATTATTGATATATTAGCACCATATGCTTCTTGATTAGGACGATAATCGATACCTGAAAAACTCTTCCCCGGAGTGAGCATATCACTATCAAAAGGGCATTCATTATTATCAGGCAAGGCATTCGCTGTTGTTAATTCGATTGCTTGTGTTTTTGGCTTTAGTGATTCAGATGCTTGCTTTGTTGGAGTACTAGGTGCTGCTGCCTGTATCTCCTGGCTATCATCAAACAGGCTGCCTTCTGGCTCCAAATCCATATTGTATAAAATACCACCACCACCACCGACGATATAAAATATTGGCCCTGACGTAGGCGAAGGAGGTAAAATCGGGATACCTGCAGGTAGCGTAGCTTCAAAATCAAAGAAGCCGTATCTGTATTTTTGTTGGACGGAAGTACCATTTATAGATTCCGTCTTAGCTCTTACTAGATCATAACGTGTCCTGCCATACTGTGCCACTGCTTTGATATTCACTCCTAGTACAGATATATCTACTCCTCCTTTGAAGCCAGACCCCCATTTTGACAGTTTCACATTGTCAGAATTTAGGTCTTTGCCTGTGGCCTCATAATCACGAAGAATATTCAATCCACCCTTAATAGAAACAGGGCCTACCTCACCTTCTATTAAGATACACCCTAGTTTGACATCTTCCAGGCTGAAACCTTTTTCATGTGGTTTAGTATAAAATTGCAAGTTAGCCTCTGCCTTAATACCTGCTGTTTTGCCTTTTTTACTTCCTTGCTCATCTGCCATTAGATTCACTGCTACAGGTAGATGGAAGACATAATTGATATCGTTGTTGGGCATTGTTTGGCAAACGAATTTCATGCCATCGCCTATATTTACAGGGAAGCCTTGTAAGCCGCGACTTTCTTCTTTATCATTGTTGCCTTTATCTTCATCATCTTCATCATTCTCTAGTTTACTGACACTCCATTTACCCATTTCTAAAGCTTTGATGCCAGATAAGAATCCACTGTTTTGAGTATTGGCACCAGTGCAACCTGTGGCAATATCAGGGCTATTAATTTTCAGGCCTTCATACTTGAACAAGTCGTAGATAAAACTTAATCCACCAGCTGCCTTAGCAACTTTGTCTGGCAATCCCACTGATTTTATAGTCTCTTCAGTCCAATATATACCTGCACTACCATTCATAGTGGCCTGAGGCTCGAACTCACCATTGCCATAGTTGTACACAAGCTTAAGCTCTGAGCCATGACCCATTCTCATCCCCAAAGTGGGAACTATTGAAGAAGAATAGGTGGCCTCTTGAAATCTGTTAAAATACATGAGACTTTTGGGTTCGTACTTTTTGTCTTTCTTTTCAAATTCGAGTGTACCGCTAAAACCTACATAACCTGAAGCAAATTTTTGTTCTAATGAACCTTTTGGGGGCTCTTCATCAAAAATTGGAACTAGTGTTTCTCCTATAATAAATACACCTTGTTGTTGTTCTTGTTTGTCAGTGCTTTTTGCAGAATAAGCAATAAGCCTATTTTCTTTGAAATGGAATTGAATTTTAGATAGCGCATATTTCCACCCTCCCAACAATGCTTTTCTGCTTCTTGGAATGGGATAATTGGTGGGGTTCTTCGAAGTATTTTTATATTTCTTTTTTAAGCCAGATTCAAAATCAAATAATACATCTTCTATCGGCAATGTCAGCCCTTTACTATTTTCATCTTTGAAACCATCTAGTTCAAACTCAATATGTTTGAAAACCAATCCTGTAAAGCCTGCATTTTGTGTTTCGCCTTCTACTTTTTGAGTGTCATCAAAGTCCAAGAAAGCACTATAATTTTCTTTATCTCCTGGTCTGAAAATGAGTTGCTCTACATCTGTGACTGCAAAATTCCACCCATCATTGCTACCTTCCACATCAGGAGACACCGCTGCTATGAAATGTCTTAAAGAATGGCTATTTGTGCTATTCTCTGTATTTAGATTAAAGAAAAATTCGCTCTGTTTAGCTCCTATTTCTTTGACGCGACTGGCACCAGCTTGGGCGTTAGGCAGTCTATAGAGTATTTTAGTATTCTGATATTTACCTTTTTCAGAAGAGAAGTAAGGTTGATAAACTCCTTGGATATCAAAATGAGTAAACCCATTATGACAATCGATATGAGCAATAGATTTTTTGGCAACTTTTCCACCTAATTTTACACTGGAGAGAATGTTGATTTGCTCGTGCTTATCAACATATTCGCCAACTACCAATTCTAATCTAAGGTCACTGAAATCAACACTCATCGGCCCTACTTTTACCTCTTTAGAATCGAAATACAAGTACCGCTTCTCATTATTATTGTCATACACCTCATAGGCTAACATTAACTTCATGAAAGCTCCTTTATCGTCCTTGACCTCACCTGTACTGGACGTTCTGAAACCGGTGATTAACAATTTGGAATTTTGAGGCATATTTTCCCGCTTCACCCCCATGATCTTTAGATCATTAGTTACATCAATGGGCAATTTTGTAGGCTGATCCGTTTTTAAATCTGAAAACTTAAATCCAGCATAATTATCAATATAACTCTGGGCATGATAGTATCCTGCAATATATTCGGCATCCACAGCTTTATCATTCAGAAATGGAATGATGATCTGATTGTCATTGAGCATCGGCATTCCACTCTTTCTCACTCCTTCTCGGAGTCTTATTTTCTGCACTAATCGAGACAGAAATTTTTCATTTTTTTTATCAGATATGCTTGCTAGACTTCCATTTGGTGTGGGCTCTAATTCTGGCCCGTATTTATAAATGATCCTTTCGAATATCCGATCCCACTCCGATTCTGTAGGTGGTACAATATGTGAAGTGCAATTACACTCCAGCTTAGAAGTATCAATCTCTATTTCGTCAAAAACAAACTTATCAGATGTATTCTTAGCCCATATGATCATATCCAGACTACTTTCACCATTGTACATAGTGATTTTAAGACCGAGCCGCTGCATCCCTTCATCAGGATGATTTTCATGTACCACTTCTACTTGCCCTGGTTCCACTATTTTTCCTCCTATTTTCATAGCTTCTTTAGGCACATTCACTGAGCCAACTTTATAGCGATCTGTAGGTTTAGCATACGAATTCAGGCCAAAGTCATTAAAAGTGATACTGCTCAAGTTTAGATTTAAATTTCTAATTCCAAAGGCCTTTTTTATATCTTTTAGCTTCACTCTATCTTCTTCTCGTACTGCAGCTATGAATTCTATATCAGACATTGCAATAGAAATAGTTCCATCAAAATTTGCTGATGGGATCAATTGGCTCTCATCACCTACTTGAGCTACTACGGTTCTGATTTCACTAGAAGAATAGTTAGAAAATGAAGCCTTCCACATGCTCATGCCGAGCTGTCTTTCTTCTACTTCGGCATTGAGGGTGGCTCTATTATCTTCATCTGTTAGTTTTCCTTTATATGGGAATGTATCATCGAATACGGGCAATTTGATCACTCCTGACAGCTCTAATCCTTCACTTTCTCCATCTTTAATTTCAAAAGAGGCCTCATCAATGCTATAAGGCCAGTCTCCCATTTTTCCTTTTTCAAGAGGGAGTATATTTTTATCTTTTATCAGCCCATAGGCTAGATTATCTCCATCTATAAATAGCTTCCCACCTTTCATTGAAATGGTCTTTTCATTGCCTAGTATCTTATTGCCTTTACCACCTTTCAATGCTACATCACTTAGAATTACACCTTTCCAAGAAGGGTCTTTGTACTTTTCATATTCATCAGAATCCAAGTCAATATTTTCAACCGATTCTTTATCAGAGAGGTCAAGAGTACCTGAGGTAGATTCAAACTCGAAGTCTTTCAGGCCTACTATTTCAAAAGCAGGCAACTTGCCGATAGGAGTCACTTTATCCTCAAAACCTTCTGATAATACATCGAGATTAAGTCTTTCTTTATTTCCAACTTGAACAGCTATATCTTTTGAAATCTTGAGGCTTTTTTCTAGCTCTAACTCTTGGTAGCCCTTACAGTCACAATACATTCTACTGTCTTCACTAGCAGTGTAAGTAATAGAAAGAGATTTTAATAATTTGTTCTCACCCTCTGATGTTTCAGGATTATTTAGCAATACTAAATGCGCATTCTTTTTCACACCATGAGGAGTAGCTCTCAGTGCCGTAGCTGCAAACCTTAATGGATCTTCAGCTCCTCCCTGATCTTTCCAAGAAGCGAGATTGAGATATGCATTCTTTGCAGTGAATTGCATGCCGATAACAGCCACTGACGGTTGATCTGTCTGGTCGATTGCAAGGGGTAAGTTCTTACCCGATTGATCTGTTATGTTGAGACTAGAGACGATTCTGGAGACTCCCTGCCCTTTGGTAAAAAAGCTCCTGAGGTTATTCACATATTTTTTATCAATGCTATTAGCTATGTTCTTTGCTCTTAGTTGATTCTGATTCAATTTGAAACTGTTATCAACTATAGCATTGACGTTTTCCACCTCATACACTCGCATATCCTCATTGACCTTCAGCCCCGAGAATTTTACATTCACCTTAGTATTGAGCATCGGAACTGCTACCTTACCTATGCCACTAAACCCTCCTGCTCCACCTGAAGCCTCGATGATCTCCATGGTGAAGTATCCCAAAGCTACTTTATCAGATTCAATGAGTGGCAAAGTGATAGATTCTGTATTAGATATAGGGCCGAAGTCAGTATTATAGACTGTACATCCTAGTGGTGCGGGATTGTTAAAAGTATTGATATCTATTCCTGGCTCTTCTCCATCATAGTAGATGAAAGAGTAGACTTCACTGTATCCATCATTTTGAAACAATTTGCTCGTTGGTGCCATTATTGAGGAGGCTTTCACCCTCCAGGCATATACTTTATTAGGTATTAATTGTGGTTCTGCTTGTGTATATATCAAAGAAGGAGTCATCGTAGTAGTCCGATATACCTGGAGCGAACTTTCAAAAGCGTCATTGACATTGTAAGTGCCATCGGGGAGTTGCACCAACTCAAATCTGTATTCTACAGCACCTGGAGAATTAGAACTGCCTAGATGCATTGGTTGCCAGCTAAAAAGTTGGTTTTGAGTCTGAGGGTAGTTCATTTTATCTCCATCTTCGGGCATGATGCCTTGAGGTGGCTGATTAAGAAAGAAACTGCCTTGCACACAAAATTTATTAGAAACGGGTACATTTCGTTGCACCCCATATACTTGTAGACATATCTGATTAAATCCTTCAGGTAATTCGAGTGATCCAGTGCCTGTGCCCTGAGCATTGGTAAGATTAGCTGCATTCAAGTAGGGCTGTAGAGCACTCCCGTCAAGGTGTTCCAGCTTAAACTGCGACAAGGTCATGGGAGGAGTAAAATAGTTAGGGTTCGTTTGATAAATAACTTCTCCATTTTGCTCGATGCTTAGGCTTAGTGTCACATCGAGTGCTGTTTTGACTGGGTCATTTAATACAGCATTGAATATAAGATCCTGTGATCGTTCATTGGCATAAACCCCTAGATCCAAAGACCTAGGGGGAATCATTGCACCTGAAATCTGTACTGGCCAAACCTGCTGTGCCACAGACGATACACTGGCCAAAACAGCAATTGGCATAAGGAGTATATCCCTAATTGATTTAATTATTCTCATCCCACTAATCTTGAAATTTTTCATATTTATTCTTTTCTTGTGGTCTCTGTTCATTTGATTATTGGACATAGCAAAAAACATTCGTTGGTTATTCATTTTTAGCAAATGGGTTGACATTGAAATTATATTGAATGCCTAAGTTGCCTGTGAATTCCTTAAATGTATCTGAGTTGTCTTTGCTAGTTCTCAAAAATCCCATATTCCAATTGAGATTCAGATCATCGGATATGTTATAACCCAGCCTCAACTGGGTATTGAGGTTAGTACTGTTATCAGATAATGCATTAGAGTTATTGAAAAAATTGATATCAATACCTGCATTCATTTTATCTTCTAATAATGATTGAGACACTCCAAAACCAAAACCAGACCTTTTAATCAACATCTGTGCTAATTCGTTTTGGTTATAATTGACACGAGCTGTGATACGGGTTTTGCTTTCGGGAAACATTAGGTTATAGATAAAGTGGGCTACCATCATTTGAGACTTGGCACTTTCTAATGGGTTATCAATATCATCGCTGACTTCTTGAAGATTTCCACTTAGTGTAAATGTATGTTGCATCCTTTCATTTCCAGTTATTGAGTAATTAAAATTGAGGCCTGCATTTTGTGAAATAATGACTGCATTTAGTGAGTCTAATTCTGGATTGAGTACATAACCAATATCAGTAGAATTATTAGAATAATTAGCATTGGCACTGAATGCTTCTAAGGCATAAGAAAGATCTCCAGAGTAGATCAATCTGGAAGTAGTGGTTGATTTTAATAGGCTTATATTATTTGACTGTATTCCTACGCTTAAGTTGACATTGGCCTTATCTTCCATTAATCCAAAACCAACATTGGCTGAATATTCGACTAGGTCATTGTTAAAGAAGAAAGCACCAAAGGACTTATAATTAGGATCAATTCGCTTAAATTTAAACCCCGCCACAAAGTTTTCACCTTCGTAGTCCAAGCTGGCATCAAAGGCTGTATTTTGGTCGTCTGCAACTGCCTCGTCATTTATATTGGCGGAGATCATGCTCAGACCACTTTCTAGTCTAAATCTAAACCTATCGGCAAATTGTTTTTGAATATTCAGTCCAAAAGTCAGATTGCTCTGAGGACTAGGTTGACTAGGATAATTTAAAGGTATATCAATGGAATTAGCATCATCCTTTGCTCCAAAGACGATGAGGTCTACAAAATCTTGCTCAGTGCCATAACCTATCTTAGTCCCCCACCCTTTTCGCTGATATATCGGCAGATTTGGGGTATTTAGAGACAAGTCTATGGGTTCCGCTTTAGCTAAACGACCATACATTGCTGCGAATCTAATATTGCCAGGATTCAGCTCCGTACCCGTACCAAAAAAGTTGAGGTTTGAAAGAGTAAATTTGGATAAGTTCATACTCCGATGGCCAAGATGCAATTTCATCCATTTGTAGTGGGGACTCATTCCAAAGCGTACAAATCGGTCCCTTTGCCCCTCAATATTGTCTCGTATATTATTTTTAAAAGCATCGGCCAATTCTCCGAAATTAGGTAGAGAGGAAGTTTTATTTCGTGCGGTCAATATCATAGAAAATGGAATGCTTATTTTGTAGACGCGTACATTGAGATTTGTATTTAAAGAATAGAAAAAAGGATCTTGCCGCTGTTGTCCTCCAGAATTACTGTATGACCTCATGTTTAGCCCTATGCCTCCAGACATTGTCAGAGGGTCTCCAAAATCAGTGAATCCTTTGAACATGTCAGTAAAGTAGGTCTTGAAAAAACCATCTTTAGTCGCTTCTTCCAGATTTTCAAAAGACTCTAACTGAGCCGAAACAGAGAAGGGAAAAACAAGAAGTAATACAATAGCCCAAAAGAAATAACATCTCATTTTTAAAGCTTTGGTTTTTTGAAATTTAGCCATTGTGCAATATTTTTCAACTTATTTGGAATAAAATCAGACAGTCATTACCAAATTTTAAAGCAAGCATTCTCATATTGAGTCTGATGCAGGCTTTAGTAATAAATAAATGTATGTGTTGTTAATTAAGGCCATTCTCAATGGCTATGGAAATGTTCTGAATGGCATCTAATTTGTTCTGAATAATTATTTTTAAGCCTATTTTTAATTTATTGTAGCGAAATCGCTGGTCTCTTTCCCTAGTGCATGGGCTCGAATAAAATATTGAGATTCGATAAATCGTATGAATTTTCACTTATACTGTTTAAACAATATTTCCTTATAGAATATAAGATTCAATTTTATATTCCAGATCATTCCCTGACCTTAAAATTCCTTGCCTAATTCTGTGCTTTTGTAGTTTTCCAAACCAATTTACGATAGGGTTAAACCAGTAACAGTGTTTTGGTGTGTATACAAAAAAGATGCGATGTTCAATATTCTAAAAATGCTTGTCAATAAGCTTGACTTTTAGAATACCCTTTTACTCCTTTGTTCCCAATTATTCTTTATAAACTATTTGCTCAGCTACTCTCTATTATTCATGATTCTGAAAAAAAAATAAATGCAACAAAGACATCTTCCTTTCTATCTTTGAAATTGTGATCACAAATACTCCCGTATCCATAAGTAGAGAATACAATTATGCTCTTGATCGTATGGAGCATAGTAAGGATTCTTTGTTTATAACTGGTAGAGCAGGAACAGGTAAGAGTACATTATTGGGGATTTATAGAGATACTACAAAAAAACGGTGTGTATTTTTAGCTCCTACGGGTGTAGCAGCATTACATATCAGAGGCCAGACCCTTCATTCTTTTTTTGCATTTCCCCCCAAATTAATAACACCTCAAGATATAGTCAAGCGAAAAAACCATCGTCTTTATAAAAAAGTGGAGTGTATTGTGATTGATGAAATATCAATGGTAAGGGTGGATATGATCGATGCTATTGATCATTTTTTACAAAAAAATCGCGATAACTCCCTTCCTTTTGGGGGTGTACAAATGATCTTTTTTGGTGATCTTTTTCAGTTGCCTCCTGTGGTGGCCAGTGCTTTTGAAAGACAGTATTTACAAGAGCATTATGAATCGCCATATTTTTTTTCTGCTAAAGCATTGACACGCCTAGAGCCGCAAATTGAAATGATAGAACTGCACGAAGTATACCGGCAAAAGGATAAAAAATTCATAAGGATGCTGGATTGTATTAGAACCAGAACATTTGATATTGATGATCTGGAAGATATAAATACAAGAGTACTTAGGGATAGTGATGACCTGCCTGATGAATACATTACTTTGGCTACCAGAAATGCTGTAGTAAATAAGATCAACACCACAAAAATCCAGCTGTTAGAAGGAATGGAATATCTTTTTGTTTGTACGATACTGGGCCAATTTAACGAAAGGAACCCTCCTGCTCCTGCTAACTTAAGGTTAAGGAAAGGTGCACAGGTTATGTTTGTTAAAAATGATCAAGAAAAACGCTTTGTGAATGGCACTCTTGGAATTGTAGAAGCTTTGGATAGTAATCACATCATGGTTAAAATTAAAAATGAGAGCACAGATGAGTATAAATATATCGAAGTAGAGAAATCTATCTGGGAAATTATCAGGTATCGTTATAGTGAAAAGAATGAAAAAGAAATCGAAGCAAATGTTATTGGCACATACGAACAGTACCCTCTCATTTTAGCATGGGCAGTCACCATCCACAAGAGTCAGGGCAAAACATTTAGCAACGCTTTAATAGATTTATCAGGAGGAGTTTTTGATTATGGGCAAACATATGTGGCTCTGAGTAGATGTAAAACACTAGAGGGTATTTTCCTTAAAAGCCCTATCAGACCAAAAGATGTAATGGTAGACGAAAAGATTGTGGATTTCTATTTGATGCAAAATCGATAAGAGTAAACACGTAAACAATAGGGGAACATCTACAATATCTTCGATTTTCAATAGGATTCATTTACTAACTTAAGTTTCGAAACTGGTGTTTTACCTTCTTTGCCGTAAAGGCTCTTTGACCTCTTGTGACATTTTGAAATACTCCCTAAAATAGAAACAAATTTTTTATCTGTCAACTTTCTAAAGAGCCCTCAAAAGCATACGGTTAAGTTGTTACAAACATTTCAAACTCAATTCTTTTTTTATATTTTCTTTACATTTCTTATATTGAAGCTTTCAATGAATAAAATTATAAAGCTATGGCAAAAGGGAAAAAAGCATTGTTTAGAAAAAGAAGAGACAAAAGACAAGGAAAACAAGCATTGTATATAGGAATAGGGATAACTATTTTATTGATCGCTCTTATTTTCTTTTTAACTGCTAAAGATTTTTAGGATTGTTGCTAAGAGGTATGTTCTACCTTATTGATCAATGCGTATTAATCTTTGCCCATCTATATTCC
>JAZGFD010000119.1:0-7088 GCA_036479115.1 Saprospiraceae bacterium
GAATCGTTTTGGATGAAATTTACATTTTCAGAGATTCGGTGATGCCTGAGTATCAGCGAGTTGAGAAAAATGTAAAATTCGCCAAAAGGAACTTTTTTGATTTTGTGAGTTTTCGGAGTGGACTCAAACTTAAGGTAAAACAAAAGCCTGAATTTAGTATAATGTAAAATGATATTATGAAACCAATAAATGTGATATCTAAGTTTAGTCAATTTAATGAAAAGTGGTCACCTCGTGTAATTGCTAAGTTAAACAATCAACATGTTTTGTTGTCAAAATTAGAAGGCCCCTTTATATGGCATAGCCATAAGGATGAGGATGAGCTATTTTATGTGGTGAAAGGATCTTTGAGTATAGAATTTAGAGACTGTGTAGAAACTCTAGGCGAAGGCGATATGATAGTGGTACCTAAAGGAGTAGATCATAGACCTGTAGCACAAAAAGAATGTTGGGTATTGCTATTTGAGCCCATTGTGACCAAACATACAGGAGAAGTGGAACATGAAAAGACAGTAACCAAATATCATGAAATATAAGTATTGAGCCCACTCTGAAAACAGATCATTTTTACAAAGTATATTATTTTAGATGATATTATCATTTTTAATATTTGTTGATGCCTGATTATCAACAGATTGAAAAAGGTGATGAATATTTAGAATGCTGTTTCACAAAATTCTCATAGGATGATATATAGTATCTGCTTGAGACAATACTTTTTCTTTATCTAATGTCATAGGTTTTAATTCCTGATTTACAAACATCTCCATCTGATCGGTATAATGTGGGCTGTTTTGTTCAGCAGAAGCACCGTAAGAATGAATGGTTTCTATCTGAGGTAACTCATTATCTTTAAATCTGACTAAGGCGATGTATGATTCTCCGGCAGTAGCTCTTTGTTTGCCATCTTTTCTCTTTTCGGTATGGATCGCTGCTAGAATATCTGGCCCTCCACCTATGGGTAAATCTACTGTTCCACGGCTATGACGTTGAATTTCTCCAAGAGGAATCAACAATTTCCCATATGTTTTATACATGTTTGCTTGGGCTCCTTCTATACCATTTACCAATTCTTTTTCACTGATGATATTCCCGTATTCTATAGGAAGATCAGCTTTCATTTTGTCCCATATTGTCTTGTAACATAGAATAAAGAAATATGCACTTTCATTGTTTACATCAGTAGATCTATCCCATGATTTTAATACTTCTATTGCTTCAGATATATTAGGATGTTTCTTGGGGTCAAGCAAGAAAATGTCCTCTAAATTATCTGCAAGAGGTGTAGCCATTTTAGAAGGATATGTTTGATTGTATTTTATCATTTTAAATTCTTCATATGGCAGAGAATCGTATTGATTTATTAATTCTAAAAATCTTCTACTCCTGAGATTTTCGGCAGAAGAAGGCATATATGAAGTGGTAGATTGATATTGATTGGGTGAAGGATTAAAGTCAGCACAAGTAGATGAAAATGGTGTGTTATTGGTGTTGAATACATAGCCACATTCAGGATTCAAGACTTGTGGTAGTGAATCAAAAGGAACGATCTCCGGTGTATATAAAACATCAGAAGAATAGCCAGGTATTACTTTTGTCCACTCATAGTCCTTATTTCTACCTGGAAATGTGCCGTTGCTGAGGTAGTAGATATTGTGTTCATTATCAGCATATACCAAATTAGTACAAGGTATACCTCTGATCTTAAGCGCATCACTAAATTCTTTAAAGCTGTTGGCTCTGTTCATTCTATACCACTGTTCTACGGCCTTAATGGCATTTTGGGCTTGAAATCTCCACGCAAAAAAACCTTGATCTGTTTTAAAAGTAGTACCAAAATCACTTTGGTAAATGGTTTTTCTAATAGGAATTTGGAGTGGGCCTAATATTTTAAGCCATGCCCAAATGTGCTCTTTTTCAAGTTTTTTCCACTCGCCATCCATTTCATAATGAAGAGCCTTTTTAGGATGCATTATTAATTGAAATACATCAGAAAAATCAGCACTATTAACAGTATGAGCCCAACCTAGATTTTTATTTACACCATGAAAAATGAAAGAGCCACCTGGGAAAGTACCCCCCAAAATGTTTTGCCCTTCATCACTTATAAGATGTGCTTCATACCATGAATACCATCCTTCAAGAGGTTGATGGCTATTAATGGCAAGATATGTTTCTTCTGTTCCAGTAAGACTAGGGCTTATAGCTATTGCGTTACTCCCTTTTTTGATTTCAGGTTTTAGATATTTTACTATACTTCCATCCATAATACGCTGAAGATCAGCTCCCGCTCCCGATATTTCTACCAGTCCTAACATGTATCCAGCTACGGCATCTTCTGCTGATAATGGAAACAAATCAGAATTTAGCACTTCTGATGGATGGAGAGCAGCATAGGCATTGGCTCCAGCAACGAAATGTTCTAAAATTTTAATAACCTTAGGGCTAAGTTCAGATTTGTAATTTTTAGTAGCATTATCCCTAAGTTTCATAAATTTGATAGCAAAATCAGCTACAATTCCATCCTTACCTCTTACAGTTCCTAGTTTACCATTTATGGCAAGCAGTTGCTCCTGCATGGTGATAAAATCATCTTCACATTCTGCCCATGCTAGCCCATAGGCCACTTCTTCATCAGTGGGTGCTATAATATGAGGTACTCCCCACTGGTCTCTTACTATTCTGATAGAGGAGTATTCTTCTGATTCATAAGAAGGTGAACAAGACTGAAGGACAAAGAAGAGTATTAGAATATTCCAAGCATATGTCATGGATTCGAAGATACAGCAATTTGAAATTATCAGGAAATAGAAAGTTGGGTTATTTTTGTTCAATGAAGTTTGAGCCTACTCTGAAAACTAACATTTTTCATAAAAAGAATTGTTTTGGATGAAAATTTTTCTAACCAAATTTGATGTGCTTGAGTAGTTACAAAATAACAACGAAAGAATCATATGGAACTCTTGTGATTCTTCATGATAGTCCATTTTTTTGCTTTTGGTACTTTTTGTTGGCCGCCCAATCCGATCTGGGTAAGTTAGAGAGGACGTAGTCCGAGTTGCAGCATATCTTGGGTCTTCGCACCTCTTTTCGAAAATGACAAATTGAATATCACCCGTCTTTCTTTGCTCATTTTCCCCAACTTAAAAAAACATACTTTTGCACTCCAAATTTTAAGTATTTATGGCTCTTATTGATGAAATAAAAAAGAGGAAGACATTTGGGATAGTAAGTCATCCAGATGCAGGCAAGACTACCCTTACTGAGAAGTTGTTACTTTTTGGTGGCGCCATTCAAACAGCAGGAGCTGTAAAATCCAATAAAATTAAAAAGCACGCCACTTCTGACTTTATGGATATAGAACGCCAAAGAGGAATTTCTGTAGCTACTTCAGTAATGGCTTTTGAATATGCTGGTAAAAAAATCAATATTCTTGATACTCCTGGACACAAAGATTTTGCAGAAGATACCTTTAGAACTCTTACCGCAGTAGACAGTGTGATCGTAGTAATAGATGTGGCCAAAGGTGTAGAGACACAGACCGAAAAGCTCGTGGAAGTGTGTAGGATGAGAAAAACACCTATCATGGTATTCATTAATAAAATGGATAGGGAAGGAAAAGATGGCTTTGATTTATTGGATGAGTTAGAGACTAAACTGGGACTTACTGTTACTCCTCAAAGCTGGCCTGTGGGGATGGGACAACGATTTAAAGGGGTATATAGCCTCTATGAAAAAAAACTAAAACTCTATAGTCCCCATGGCAAACAAAGCGATGAGGACACTTTAGTCATTAATGATCTCAGCACACCTATTCTTGATGAAAAAATAGGGAAAGAAGCAGCAGCAGAATTGAGGGAAGAGACTCATACCATCAATGAAGTCTATCCTGGATTGAACATTGATGCGTATTTAAAAGGTGATTTGTCACCTGTGTTTTTCGGCAGTGCTGTCAATAATTTTGGTGTAAAAGAGCTTTTGGATTGTTTTGTTCATATTGCCCCTAACCCTTTACCCCGTATTACAGAAGAAAGAATTATCGATCCTCAAGAAGAGAAACTGACAGGCTTTGTATTTAAAATACACGCTAATATTGATCCAAAACATAGAGATAGAATTGCGTTTCTAAGAATTTGCTCTGGCACCTTTGAAAGAAATACTAATTATCATCATGTTAGATTAGAAAGGAAAATAAAATTTTCTAACCCTACTTCTTTCATGGCTGCAAAAAAATCAGTAGTTGAAAAAGCATTCCCAGGAGATATTGTAGGCTTATATGATTCTGGCAATTTTAAAATCGGAGATGCTCTAACAGAAGGAGAAAAATTACATTTCATAGGCATTCCGAGTTTCTCTCCTGAGCAATTCAGGTTTATTGACAATGCCAACCCCTTGAAATCAAAACAGCTCAATAAGGGAATATTGCAGCTCATGGATGAAGGAGTAGCACAACTATTTGTTAAGGAAGATACTTCAAGAAAAATAATAGGTACTGTAGGAGCATTACAATTTGATGTAATTCAGTACAGGCTAGAACATGAATATGGAGCATCATGTACTTATGAGCCTATTAATATTCATAAAGCTGCATGGGTAGATTGTGAAGATGCATCGGTATTAAAAGATTTTATATCAAGGAGGAAGAACAATTTGGCGAGAGACAAAGATGGAAAGTTAGTATTCCTTGCTGATTCGGCTTGGATACTAAAAACAGTACAAGAAAACCACCCAGAAGTTGTATTTTATTTTACTTCTGAGTTTTAATAGTCGTAACTTCTCAGGTAGGTGCTTTGAGACCTGTCTGCCAAATAAGGAGGTAAAAATTTGTTATTTTTTTTGATAAGCGAGGCCCATTTTTATCAGAATAGCAGAGCTATTGTTTTAAAAATAGGCGAAGAATAATGAAAAAAGAACTTTTTTTGACCAAAAATGACTCCTGAGTAGTTACGAATAGCTACCTATTTTGGGGTACTTTAATTGTCAAAAATTTTTCAGTTTTACTTGGAACCTGAACGGAAACTGTCGAATTTTTTGAAATAGATTATTTTGGATGAGAATTTAGTTTTTTGATATTCTATGGTGCCGAGTATCGGCGAGTTGAAAAAAATTAAAATATCGCCAAAAGCTTTATGCGGAGCTTGTCGAAGTGTTTATGCAGAGCTTGTCGAAGTAAACTATTTCTAATTTTAATGAGTTTTCGTTCAGTCACTAGTTATGTTCACTATGTTGGTAGGCTTTTTGATGTCTATTTGAGATTGATGATTTTAAAATTTATTGGCTTGCTATCAACGGTTGAAAAAGGCTGCTATTATTAAATTAATATTTCATTTTTCAAAAGAAGAGCGATAATCCTTGAAGGATCAAATTAATAAAATATGGATTTTAAACAAATAATAAGCCACTGTAAGGAATATGGATTCATTTACCAATCAAGTGATATCTATGATGGATTATCAGCTGTATATGATTATGGCCCTTATGGTGTGGAGTTAAAAAATAACATCAAAAACTACTGGTGGAAGAGCATGGTGCAGATGCATGAGAATATTGTAGGTCTGGATGCTGCTATATTTATGCACCCTAAAACTTGGAAGGCCTCTGGGCATGTGGATGCTTTTAATGACCCTTTGGTTGATAATAAAGACTCAAAAAAGAGATACCGCGCTGATCAGCTTATAGAAGGATATACAGACAAGATTGAGGCTAAAATATTTAAAGATGTAGAAAAAGCTCGTAAGCGATTTGGCAGTGATTTTGATGAAAATCAGTTTAAAACCACCAATGGTAGAATAGTAGAAAGACAAGCCCGTATCAATGTAGTATTGGGAGAGATGAATCAGCACATGAAGGATGAAAACATGGCTGGACTGAAAGACATGATAGAGAGACTAGAGATAGCATGTCCTGATAGTGGATCAAAAAACTGGACTGATGTACGTCAGTTTAATTTGATGTTTTTTACTCAACTTGGAAATATTGCAGGAGAAGAGGGTAAATTATTCCTTAGGCCAGAGACTGCACAAGGGATATTTGTAAATTTTCTGAATGTACAAAAGACCACACGGCAAAAAGTGCCATTTGGAATTGCTCAAATAGGTAAAGCGTTTAGAAATGAAATTGTAGCGCGTCAGTTCATCTTTAGAATGAGAGAATTTGAACAAATGGAAATGCAGTTTTTTGTAAAACCAGGCACTGAGATGGAGTGGTATAAAAAGTGGAAAGAGACAAGGATGGCATGGCATCGGTCATTGGGCACTGATGCCAACCATTTGAGATTTCATGACCACGACAATCTGGCCCATTATGCCAATGCAGCTCTAGATATAGAATATCATTTTCCATTTGGGTTTAAAGAATTAGAAGGAATTCATTCCAGAACAGATTTTGACCTGAGGAGTCACCAAGAACTTTCGGGTAAAAAACTCCAATACTTTGATCCAGAGATCAATGAAAATTATGTCCCTTATGTTGTAGAAACCTCTATAGGTGCGGATCGAATGTTCTTATGTCAGATCAGTGAAAATCTTAAAGAAGAGATCGTCCCAGATTCCACAGGCAAAGAATCTACCCGTACAGTATTGGCTCTCAATCCTGCTATAGCACCTGTAAAATGTGCTGTGTTGCCATTGTTAAAAAATAAGGAACAGCTCACCAATGCGGCCCGTGATCTCTATGATAAAGTAAAAGTCCACTTTAATACTCAATATGACGAAAAAGATGCTATAGGGCGAAGGTATCGTCGTCAAGATGCCATTGGGACACCATATTGCGTAACCATAGATTTTGAAACATTGGAGGATCATTGTGTTACCATAAGAGATCGCGATTCATTACAGCAAGAACGAGTCAAAATAGATGACGTTATTGGCAAAATCAGGAACAAGGTGGATATGAATGAGTTGTTAAAATAAATGGAGCGATCACTGGTTAAAAATTACACACACATTTTTTAACCCAACTTAAGCAAATCACTCAATAAATTCCTGACAATCAATGCGTTATACTTTGACTACACAACATGTTTGTAAGCACTCATTATTGAGTCCACTCCGGAAACAGACATTTTTCACAAAATGAGTTGTTTTGGA
>JAZGFD010000120.1:0-3359 GCA_036479115.1 Saprospiraceae bacterium
ATTAGCTGATACTCAGGCATCACCGAATCTCAATAAATGTAAATCACATCCAAAACAACTCATTTTGTGAAAAATGTCTGTTTCCGGAGTGGACTCAATGTTGAGCCCACTCTGGAAACACACAAATTCAAAAAATTTTCTTCTGGTGATCTTTATATTTTTTTCAATTAGCTGATACTCAGGCATCACCGAATCTCAATAAATGTAAATCACATCCAAAACAACTCATTTTGTGAAAAATGTCTGTTTCCGAAGTGGACTCAATGTTATTGTAGAAAAAGCACAGGAGGCGTAACTCAATTGGTCATCAATTGGGAATTATTCTTTTTGAGGAACTTATCAGAGGCATCAATTTCGACTAAAAAAGGGTCTTTCCTTGCTACCCATCAGCACTCCACCTGAGTAATTACCTTTTTGATTTACAATATTTATAGTCTAACAATTTTCTTACTTTTAACAATGTTTCCATCAATAATTTGAATATAGAATATTCCTTTCTGATCTGAGGGAAACAAAGTAGAGATTTCGCTTTTTCCACTCCTTCTTTTTTGAGAAGCAATTATTTTACCAGTTGAATCAAACAAGCTAAGTGTGAAAGTACTGCCATTCAAGGGCTTATAAAAAAGATTCATGAGATCAGTAAATGGATTAGGACTTATTGTTAATACGCTTCCAAAATCAGTTTTATCCTTTATAGTTGCCGCTTTTTTTCTTTTACCACAGGTAGCTGCATAACATGTGTCGTTTCTAAATGAGAAAGTCGCTCTTGATCCATTCCACCCATCTATGACAATGTAATACTCTCCTGCATTTAGATTCACTTTAATATTTTCATCAACCGTGCCTTTATTTCTAGAATGTGCAATCACCTTTTTATCTTTAGAACATACATTTTCCATTAAAAACATATCAAGATCACCTGAATATCCTTCTATTTCTTGTATACCATAAATAGTCACATCAATAGACATTGCGCTATCAAGGCAAAAACTATATATGTTCTCACCTCCAGTATAACCTACAAATACCTCCGTATCACTTCTATATATGCTCTCTCCATTGAAAGAACTATCTGTAAATTCTGCTATAAAGCTCTCCCCACAAGGCAAACCTACAATGGCCTCACAATCTAAAGCAGAACAAGTAGAAGTAAGCGTAAAATCAGAGGCTACCCGGCTATTATAGCCATCCAAAACAGCATAATAAGTCCCTGCTGGAAGAAGGTTGTCGCCGTCAGTAAAATATTCTCCTATTACTTTTCCATTGCCAATACTTTTATCTACTTTGAAGTTTAGTCCTTTACAATTATTCACTTCACTCATGGTAGAATCCATAATGAACATTGACAAATTTTCAAGTGATTTTTCCCCATGAAACATGTGTAGCACCAATACATCATTATCATTCTCTTTCTCAATTCTTACCAATTCTTCTCCACCTCTGAAATCCAAAGACGATATAAAACATGTGTAATCGCCTTTTCTATAAATCGAAGGTTTTTCTAAAGTAGTTCCGCTATAGTTCTCGCCGCAGAGCAACACAGGCACATCAATTTCTGTAGGTTCATTATCGTCGTCTCCATTGTCATCATCATCTTCCCCATTATCATGGTCATCGTCATTTGGCTCATCTGGGACTTTATCTGCACATATTACTTCCAGATTAAAATCAGAGTTGGCATAATTCACCAATCCATCTACCAGTATAAGTACTTGCTCATCTTTCATCATTTCAACATTGACAATATCAGTATCTGTCCCGCTTAAAGTAGAACTTCCTACACAAGCATTAGGGTCATTACAGTCTCGAGTCACAAACAAGTCCATACCTCTTTTCATTCCTGATAAGACAAATGAATAATAACCATCTTCCTTAGCTATAAAGGAATAAGTCAAATCTTCATTAGGGAGTTGCACCTCTTTGATAAAACAATCTCCATTAATAGAGGTGACACTATTTTTACCATTATTCAAAGTTCCTTTTATCGGCTTTCCACATTCTAAAGCATCTTCTATTATACAACCGCACCCTGATACACTCAAAGTATAATCAGCAGCATCACCTCTATATCCCTCCACAACTATATAATACTTGCCTTTTCTCAAGCGTTTTTTAATACGCTCAGGTTGACCTGGATTGTCACTTTTACTCCCCTCTATGCATGAATATGGATCACATTTACGGCCTAAGAGATAAAGATTTAAATCATGTTTGCCTTTTATTTTTAATGTTATATCCATGTCATAAGTATCATCAAGATTGATCTCAAATACTTCTTCAGGCCCCCAATTTTGGCCTTTATTATTATAGGGATCACAACCGTAATAGCTGGCATTGTTACTTTTTCTTCGAGTTGTAGAATTTATCACTGTATTACATCCAATTTTAGTAGGTCTATTATCACAAGGCTCACCACATGTTACTGCCAAATCAAAGTGACCAGATTGGGTTTTACCATCTACTACGATAATCACATTACCGCCATTCCCACCAGATGAAAGGTATATGCTCTCGCCCCAAGGAGAACGATTACTCGCTCCTAGACAATTTGACAAACTGCCATGGCAATCATCGTATACGAATAAATCAAGATCTACCCTACTCTCAGGCACGAGGTCAATTGTGATTGGGCTACTTTTATAAGTATTTAAATAATAGGCTACCTCAGGTAGTGGATATGACCCACCTCCGCATCCCGAATGAGAGTTAATAACATTGGTTGCATGTCTTCCGCTAATATAATTATTTTCGTGAGCGATATAACCACATGAAATAGGTGTCAATTTATCACAAATACCCCCATCACAAGAAATCTCTAATGTAAAAACAGCAGAACTGACAAACTTCCCGTCCACTACGATATATACATTTTGGCCATTGGCCAAATCTACTGTTACACTTTCTGATCTTCCAGAACTCCTTCTAGCTCCAGCATTGGTAAGACAAGTAGATTCGTCACAACTGGAAAGAATAAACAAGTCTAAATCTGTTGCGAACCCATCAATTTTAAAAGTATAGGTACCTTCTATGACATCGTCAAAGTAAAATATAGATTCACCGCCTACCCTACTATTTCCAGATACACAAGAATATACATCGGTATAATTAGTGGCTCCATTTACCGTGCCTGAGAAATATTTTCCACAGGCCGAAAGAGCCGAAATGGTAACAGTATTTATATTTGGTCCAGATAAAAAACATTTTATATCTTGAGTGGAAACAGATACAGAAAAAAGAAGTGTAGTGCAAATAATAAGAATACTTTTCAAAAGGTTGTATTTTTAAATTTTTTGGAAAATAAATTTTCATTAAATATCACATTTTTCATCTATTTTTTCATTAAAATTATAATATATATT
>JAZGFD010000121.1:0-31634 GCA_036479115.1 Saprospiraceae bacterium
TAAAGACCAACTGGAGGGGTTAAATAGTATGCTTGACCTAATAGATAAGTCATTTGAAGTATTGGTTAAGAACCTTAGTGAACCTAAATACGAATTGGTGAAAATAGAAAAAGCTCGTGAAATAGAAAATGAAATTAATGTAAAAAGAGATGAGCTAAGAGACTATGATCTTAAAAATATTGGCAAAACTGGTTATAATGTGCAGTCCTCCAGATTATTCAATAATTTATTCTCATTATTAGAAAAAATAGGTGACCATATTATAAATGTTAACGAAGCCATAATAGGCGAGATTTAATACCTCAACAAATTTCTTTATTCGAAAAACATCGACCAATGAATTCTAATTTAAAAGAAGTCTTTAAGTATTTTTTTAAATTAGGGTTTATAGCTTTTGGAGGCCCCGCTGCTCATGTATCAATGATGCAAGATGATCTTGTAGGGCGAAAAAAATGGCTTTCTACCCAAGAGTTTTTAGACTATATGGGAGCTACTAATCTGATCCCAGGACCTAATAGCACTGAAATGACCATGCACTGTGGATATCATAGGGCAGGAGTAGCAGGGTTGTTTGTAGCGGGCATGAGCTTTATTTTCCCAGCTGTTTTACTTACTTTGTTGGTGGCTATTTTCTTTGAAAACATCAGCCAAGTAGAATGGACAGCACCTATCATTGCAGGAATCAAGGCATCAGTGCTTTCGTTTATTGCTGGTGCCATAATCAAACTGGGTAAAAAAGCCATTAAAAATTATCTCCTTTTAGTGATTGGAGGGATTGTCCTGATAGCTTCTTTATTGGGAATCAATGAGATTGTTGCTATCCTAGCAGCAGGGTTTCTTGCCATTTGCATAAGTTTTTTAAGACCTTCCAATAGACTGAACAGCCTTGCAATAATTCCTTTGCTTTTAATAACTTCAACATCCTACACTCCGCTGAAATTATTTTTCATATTTCTAAAAGTCGGAGCCGTACTCTTTGGCAGTGGATATGTGCTTTTTGCTTATCTCGACGGCGAACTGATAAATGGCTTGGAGTGGCTTACTCATTCTGATTTGGTAGAAGCCATAGCCATAGGCCAGATTACTCCTGGCCCGGTACTTTCTACAGCCACATTTATTGGTTACAAAGTGGGAGGGTTATCAGGAGCTATTTTGGCCACAATTGGCATATTTATTCCTTCTTTTTTTTACGTCTGGCTTCTAAATCCAATAGTCAAAAAAATACGGAAAAACAAAGAGCTTTCCTCGTTTTTAGAAGCAGTGAATACCGCTGCTGTCGCCGTCATGATAGCCGTCACTTTCAAGATGGCTGAGAGTATTTTGACATCATGGCCTACCATTCTTATAAGTATAATCAGCTTTGTCGTCTACTTTTTTATAAAAAAACTAAACCCCGTGTGGATAATTGCTGGGGGAGGACTTCTAGGATTTCTATTGGATTCTATTATTGGATTTTAAAGACGAACCAGAATATATTCACAAGTGTTCTGTAATTTAGAAGATTAGATTGATTTGGCATGCAGGAATTTTTGGATAATAATTAAGAAGGATCACCCTATTTTGTTGTAACAGGTCAGGAAAATGAAAAATTGCAAGCAGCCATTATAAGAAAGATCATACCCAAATTATTAACACAGATGCACGCCAAATACACTGAAGAAGAGTTAGCATCTGATCCAGAATTAACACGCTTTAACATAATGTTTGATAGAGAGACTTACAGCCCCCTTTTTTTTCAAAATCTTTGGCAACTATTCAGAGTAGCAGTGTTAACCTATCGCAAAAATGTAAAAGATCTATAGAATAAAAAATATTTTACAACCCGTCTAATGATGATCGGCGGTGTAAAAACGGTAATAGACTTGTGCGAAAAACAAATCACATTAGAAAAATGTTTTTAAGAGCAGTGAGAAAGCTAAATAGAAATAAACATCAGACCTGCATCTTACCTGCTAATCAGAAAATTAATTTTGATGAGTTTTCGTTCAGATACAATTTTACATTCGTTCTGCAAACCAAATCCAGGAGGAAAGCTGCCAATTTCGCTTTATTAACAACTTGAATTACTGAGAAAGAACCAAAAAAAAGGGCCCTGCAAAAGTTGCAGGGCCCACAGTTTTCTCAAGTTTATAAAACTTGTTCTCTGTTGACATTAGGGACTGTATTCTTTATTGTACTGAGATCATTTTCTTAGTAGCAATAGATCCTCCAAAGTTTAACTGATAATATAATACTCCAGATGTTTTAAGATCACTCTTGTTGAGTGTAATCTTATTCATTCCTTGGTTAAAATTATCAGATACTTCTAAAATCATCTGACCTGTTACGTCAAATACACTCAAAGTAGCAGGGCCATCCTCTCCGATTACGAAGCTAATGGACGTGTTATCATTAAATGGATTTGGTTCGTTTTGGAACAGTTCAAATGTAGATGTCACTACATTTTGAGTTTCGCCTTCAAAGGAGAACTGAATATTTCTTGTCTCAAGATCATCAGTATACACTTCAGAAGCGAAAGCAGAACCAAACTGTATCATTTGGCTTACACTACCATTAGCTGTAGCAGTAAGAGACAAGATGAATACATCACCATCCAGAGCTATTCCACCTGCATTGACCCAACTCAAAGCTAGAGAATGGTCATCGGCTACATATTCATGCGATTGTAGATCAATAACATTTGAACTAAGTCCATTAAGCTTAACACCGTTAAACTCAAGGCTCAACTGGATACCAGATGCATATACATTGTCTTTTGCAGTAAACGACAGTGTGAATGTCTCACCCTTAGATACCCTTTGGTTAAGCGCTGCAAACGAAAGAGTTGCATTGTTGCTTCTGCCACCAGCTATTATACTGTTAGCTACTGCGTTTCCACTTACGTCACCTATTTTCACGCCTATGAAATCCATATCATTGACATTGTGATTTAAAGTACGAATGGTAAGACTCTCTACAAAAGGCCAAGGATTAGCAGGGGTTTTAAATGTCTGATTAGCATCTACAAATCTCCAAGAATCATTTCTAGGAAGTTCTGTATAAACCCCAAGAATTAGCTTTCTTAACTCTATAAGGTCAATAGCACTTACTTTTGCATCGTTGTTAACATCAGCCGCAATCACTTTATAAGCAGAAGGCAATGTTTCCAAGCCCAATACATGCTTTTGTATCAAGACAAGGTCAAGAGTACTTACGCCATTTAGATAATCATCATTTTTTTCTGATGTCAATATATAATCATAAAGTGTAGCTACATTACTAAAGGCATAATCACCTGATACATTAGTAATTTCAGACTCATTCATATTGATCTGAGCAGACTGAATACCCACTTTTACAGATTCGATATCATCACCTGATTCTGTGGTAAGCCTACCAGCTACCAGCACACTATTTCCCGATACTATGTCTTCACAAGCATCAGCAGTATCATCAATCTGTATTCTTGCGATACAAGATCCTACGTTGCCACTTTCATCGTGAGCATAAATTCCAAATTCGAATATTTCTGATATCCCGTTAGGTATATCAGCACATGTGATTGTCTTAAACTTTTCATCAGGTGTAAGTTCTGAGAAAGAATACTCGATAGTTTTAGAACAAGGGTCTACAGCAGGGCTTGCTATGAAATCACTTGCCCAGATGGTAATACTCTTGCCTTCGTTCATTACCGCTGAAGATAATGTTTGTATACAAATCGGCGTCGGAGCTTTGGTGTCAGCCACACTAAAATTAGTGAAGCATATATCGCTAGAACTACATATTGCTGATACTTCCCATCTTACTCTGTAAGTACCTACTTCCCATCTATCGGGCAATGTTGCTTCCACACTATTTGTTCCTATTACAGAAGCCATAGTTTCGAATACGCCGTCTCCATCTTTATCTACAGTTACATTCCATTCAAGATTGCCAGTAGGACAGATACCCCCTGCCGCACTAAATGTAGCTGAATTGGTTAAAACTATTACAGCATCACAGTTAGGACCAGCACTAAAATCTTGATTTACACATCCAGTAAGTTCAGGAGGTGTACCACCTGATATTTTTACCACTTGAGTGTGCTTCCAGATACCATTTCTTACTGTATCCAATACAACTGTAGAAGTACTGCTTGTATCAATTGTTCTGTATCCTACATTGATTCCTAAAGAATCAACAAACTTGTAAAATGTCTGTGCATTGGCCTCATGCTCACACCAATCAATCAAAGTAAAGTGTCTCAATATTTTAAGACAAGAAATACCTGTCTCAAATTCGAAAACTTCTTCTTCTATAGATTTACCGATAAGGTTACAGTTAAGATCAAGTTTGCTCAGATCAAAGTCGCCAAATGAAGCATCGCTACAATTGGCATTAAAAATGTCATCAGGGAAGATAGTACTGTCAATATTTACAGTATCCATATCCATAAACCAGAAAGTCTTACTACAAATCACTTTGCTCCCTACGGTGTATTCCACCATCACTCCTCCTGTACCACAAAGGTCATCTCTACCATTGCTTTTAATTCTACCTGTTACATCTACTGGCTCATTTATACATCCTGCTCTTCCTGCTGTAGGTTTATGTAATTCGATAAGATCTGCCATGACAGCATCACAATCCACTTCTATGAGTGTCTTTCCGCACTCAGCGAAGACATCAGTGTTTTTATCTTCGATTCTTACATTTGTCCATGCAATGTTAAAGTTGTCACCTGAAGTGCCTGGTATACCATTACCATCACCATCATCCCACACTCTCAGAGCTACTTTTACTATTCCAAAAGCAATACCTCTTGAGTCTTCATCGGTAAGATCAGAAGCTTTGAGTTCTACATGAGCTGCATAAGTAGAGTCATGATCATTGTACCTCTTTACTTCTAGTTTCACATTTTCATTGCTGCAAGCATCATAACTGTTGTTATCAATACTATTGGCTCTTACTTTAGCTGCACAGTCACCACCTGCAGAAAGAAGTGTTACGACTACTTGCTCCTTAGCTACAGCTACAGGAGAAACGCCATCACTTACATTTACATAGATAGTATCAGTGGTATTATTATTACAATCATCTTGTATAGATACAATTAACTGGTGTGTGCCAGGAGGTATTCCTGATACTCCCATTGTAGCTGATGTACTAGAAAATCTTTTATTGATACCTAAACTGGCACTGCTTAGTGTAAGCCAATAATCATCAGAACATACTGCATTTACAGTAGGTAAGTCCATAACGAGATTGGCACTACAGAACCAAGGATCAGTGCTGAGATTAAAAGTATCAGTTTTCATATCAGTAGTGATTTCACCCTGACCTGTGGCGTCAATAATTTGACGGAATGAAGTATCTGTTTGAGTACACCAGTCAATGACTGTCCAATGTCTCACCCACTTCACACCTTTACCACAGATCGGAATTTTTGTCTGATCTGAATAAGATACTGCTAGATTACAAGAAATATGTGTTTTATCTGATCCTGCTACACCTGGCATAAGGGCAATTTTCGTTGAATCCAAACTTCTGAGAGCTGGAATAGTCGAACCCGAAGCGGTAATATTACCGGCAAGTATAGTAGGATATGCGACCATTTTGGCGCTATCTTGAGATAAGGGATTAGTTTTTCTGGAGATAAGATATTTAAAAATTGACAGTGGATCATGTTCTGTTCCACAAGCTATCTGGACCTTATTAAGGGGGGACATTACCCCAGATAGCGAATCTTTATTAATGTTGAACCGTTGCGTGGTGATCACCAGTTCGGAAGCTCCTGAAGAGCTATGAGAATTTAATACTGGGCTCGGGACATACCACTCCCTTTTAATGCTCAGACCTGTGCAGATTTCGCCACTAATGACGTCTCTGAATTTGATCATTGTTGTATCAATATTGATACAAGGTACACTGTCATTAATACCTATAAAATTAGGGTTAAGACCTAGTTTACCTGTCCATGTAGTATCCCCAAAAATGGAGTCTATAAAGACACAATTAAAATTACAAGAATCGTTGGGATCTCCACAGACTGCTCCTAGAGATAAGCCAAGATCCAATTTAAATTCCACTACAAGAGTACTCCAACAACTGTTGTCATTGTCATAATCTGTACCACCATCTGAATCAAGATGTACAACTACAGTATAGGTGCCAATTGTAGATACAATAGGACCATGAGCAGGAGTAAATGATGTAGAATCAATAGGATTGCCATTGGCATCCTGTAATTCTAACCATAATATTCCTGGTGCTGCAGGCATGGTGGCTGAAAATAAAGCAATACTCAAAGTGTCTGAACATGATGAACCCAACGAAAGTTGGATATTTTTGTTACATGCCAGTGCTTGAGCATTGGTAGTAGTGGATACCCCGAATGACATAAAAAATGCCACCAACATTACGACGAATGCGGGAATACTTCGTTTTGCGTAAACGAAAGTTACCATAATAAATGAGTTTTGGTTAATAAATGGTTTAATGCTCTTTAACCGCTCCCATTTCTGGAAACTGTTTAACAACCACTTATTGGGACTAATTCCTCGGGGGGAGGAGATAATCACATACTGTACAAATACATTAATTTGCTCAGTAGGTACAGATCTTTATCTGTATTCGCTTACATGCATAATAATCTTATTCATGCTCACGTGACCATTTAGATGTTGATTAAATTGTTAGGGAAAAACGGTGTTGACCATTAGGGAAATGGTTATAAAATAATGAGATTTTATCCTTTGATATAAATCAATTCATTTCTTTGGCAAGAAAAATTGTTGATTGCGCCAAAAATAGCTACCTCTTTTCGTCGAGAGGTAGCTTAACTTTTGAAAACTGTAAATAAGGGACTCTTAAAATGAGGGGGGAAAGAGAATATCTTACGAAGGCAAATGTAAGTCGGCACTTTTCATTTGAAAGAAAGAAGTGTGGTGTATTTTTCACATTTTTTTCTTTCCAATAAAAGTTTTAACTCATATATTTTTTTCGAAAAATCAGAAAATGCTAAGGTTCAAAGCGATACACTTGATAAAAACCTACATCTTTTGATGGAATCCAACACTAAAAGTTAAAGAAATTTATACAGGTGCGAAATGCTATGAAAAAATCGGGGGTAAAATCAAAATGTCTCATAAACTTCATTGGCTCTAGCAATACAACCGCTCATCATTCTATACTATAAATTATAGGCTGTGGCGTTATTATTATTCTACTCCCCACTCTAATAATATCTCTTCTGTATTCTCACCTACCGCTCTTGACCCAAATTGAATCTCACTTATTGTTCTACTAAATCGGGGTGCAGGAGCAGGTTGTTTCATGCCATCTACCTCAACATAGGCCTGCCTGGCTACATTATGTGGATGATTTTGGGCTTCTATAAAATCTATCACTGGAGCAAAACATATATCAGTTCTCTCCATTATATCGCACCACTCTTTCTGGGTTTTAGTCATGAATACTTTCGCCATTTTTTCTTTTTGATAAGGCCATTGTGTTTGATCCATTTGATCTTTGAAAGTGTCAGGATCAAGGTCAGCCTTTTCTATCAGCAATGCATAAAATTGAGGTTCTATAGAGCCAATAGAAATATATTTACCGTCTTTGGTTTTGTAGGCATTATAAAAATGTGCTCCAGAATCTAAGAGATTACTTCCCCTCTCAGTAGACCACAGCCCCATGGCATGGAGGGAATTTATCATGGCCATCAGGATCGCTGACCCTTCAGTCATTGCAACATCTATTATTTGGCCTTTTCCTGACTTTTTCACCTCTAATAAGGCGGCTAAAATACCAGTGACTAAAAACATGCCGCCTCCGCCAAAATCTCCTACTAAATTAAGGGGAGGTACTGGATTGTCATGAGCCCTGCCTGTAGCGTGTAAAACTCCTGTAATAGAAATATAATTGATATCATGACCTGCTGTATGAGCCAGTGGCCCTGTCTGTCCCCATCCTGTCATCCTTCCAAAAATTAATTTTGGGTTCCTTTTCAAACACACCTCGGGACCAATCCCCAACCTTTCCATCACTCCAGGTCGAAAACCCTCAAACAATACATCTGCCTTTTCTACTAATTTTAATAAAGTTTCTCTTCCCTCTTCTTCCTTAAGATTTAAGCCAATTGACTTTTTTCCCCTTCTGCTACAGTCGGGCATCCTTTTTCTGTGTTCATCTGTTTTTCGCTCCACTAAAATTACTTCTGCACCCATATCAGCTAACATCATTCCTGCAAAAGGGCATGGGCCTATTCCTGCCATTTCTATTACTTTTAATCCTTTGAGTGGTCCCATTTAATTTTTTTTATAAAAATAATAAACCCATCACATTTGTATTTTTAACAAATAAATGTGCTCTTTGTATAAGTCATTGCTCTATACTATTTCTTCTTTAGACTCATTAAAAACTCTACCACTTTGGCTTGCAACTCTTTATCGTTATTAAAATCTATTGTTTGTCTGGTCAATTCTGGGACATCTCTATTCATGACTATTTTATACAGTTTTTTTCTAAACCATTTTTTAGACTGAGCATATACTTTTGGATGCACTTTGATACTCTTTTTGAGCTGAACTTTTGCCCTGTTTATCACCTCTTCCACCTCTACAGATTCATCTACAAGCCCAATGGCCAGAGCTTCGTCACTGTTATATAATTTAGCTTGCTGAATGGCTTTCCATGACTTTACTTCGCCGAGGTGATAGGCATATATGTCACAGAGCATTTCTGGTATTTGCATGTGCATATTAAATTCATGCATGCCTATCACATGTTTTGATCCTTTACCCATCACTCTATAATCAGTACAGAGTGTAAATATTGTGGCCCCTGCTGGAGCATAACCTGTAATGGCACACACCAAAGGTTTAGAAAATGAAACCAATGACTGCAAAGCGTACATATACGATTCCCAAAAGTCAATATGGCCTGTACTATCTAAAGTAGCGAGGCTCATCACATCTAGTCCTGCACTGAAGGCATGTGGCCTGCCTGAGAGAATGACCCCTTTAATGGATGCATCATTGTCTATAATATCAAATATTGCTTTTATATCTTTTGATAGAGTTGCATTAATGGCATTCACCTTACCATTGTCAAGTTGTACAATAGCATAGTCGTCTACTATATTAATTTGGAGGGTATCCGCTTTATAGGTTGTCATATTTCTTTTTTTTGATTTTAAAAGAAAGAATAAATAGTGATTTAAACTTATGAATTGATCACAAAACAGTTGAGAATTGTGTATTTATTAATCCAATTATATGCCTAGGATATTTTTAATACTAATTTAGGTTGAGAAAAGGCTGTACTAAAATAGAATATGGAATCATTTGATAGGCATATCTAAAAAACCAAGAACTGCTACATGGTAGCGCAAGGAACACGTAGGTTTTTTCTGATTTTGTTATTGTAACTACTCAGGGGAAGTCAATTTTGGCTAAAAAAATGTAGAATTTATTAATCGGCTAGCTTTTGGTTTGTTTATAGAGGCATGATGAAGTTGATATTTGCCTTATTTGAAGGCTTTTTAATTATTTATTATAATCTATGACTCTCCTCTTTTTTTCAGCTCATCTCTGATTTTAGCAGCCTTTTCGTAATCTTCTTTAGCCACTACATCAGCAAGTAATTTTTTGAGTACTGCTGCTGACATTTGGTTATATTGATCTATTTTTACATTGGAATCTGAAGGGTTTTTTCTTAATAGAGACTCCTCTTTTTCTGCACCTTCTTCCATCTCTACTCCAGCTGCTTCAATAATAAAGTCAAAAGCATAAATGGGACAACCAAATCGTACTGCCATGGCAATAGCATCAGAAGTGCGAGCATCTATCTCATATTCTTGATCATTTTTAATGCACACCAATTTGGCATAAAATACTCCGTCAAGGAGATTATTGATTACTACTTCTTTCAAATCAATTTTGAAAACCTCCAATGTGTTTTTAAAAAGATCATGGGTAAGCGGTCTGTTAGGAGCCATTTGCTCTATAGCCACAGCTATAGCTTGGGCTTCAAACCCCCCAATGACTATTGGCAATTTCCTTCGGCCATTTATTTCGCTGAGAATCACAGCATAGTTGTGCGACTGGGTCACAGAATGAGAGAGTGCTACTATGTCTAATTCTATTTTGTTCATGTATTCAAAACCAATTGCTTAGGTTATATAACTACTTCGGATGGTTGCAAATTTCAACAATTAATAGACAATCACATAATTTCTACTTGATTTTAAGTCTATAATCACCTATAGTGATACAGTCTATTCATTTACCTCAGCCTAAGCGTTGGTTTTATATTTCTTAATGGCTAGTGTCAAGGCAGGTACCACATCAAAAAGATCAGCACAAACGCCATAGTCAGCAGCTTTAAAAAAAGGTGCTTCTGGATCTTTGTTTATTACTACAATAGTCTTAGAACTGTTTACCCCTGCAAGGTGCTGAATAGCTCCTGATATTCCAATTGCAATGTAAAGATTAGGCCTTACCGCTACTCCTGTTTGTCCTACATGTTCATGATGGGGTCGCCATCCTGTATCTGCCACTGGCCTAGAGCATGCAGTCGTAGCCCCAAGTGCTTGGGCCAATTCTTCTATAATACCCCAGTTTTCAGGGCCTTTCATCCCCCTTCCTGCTGATACTACAAGTTCTGCTTCTGGCAGAGGTACCACACCATCTACTGTTTTTGTTTCTGTTACTTTATATACAGAACTTCCGCAATCCACTTTGCTATCTTCCACACTTATTGGCCCTCCTACTTCTAAAGGAGGAAAAGCATTGCCCATAAGAGTCAATACTTTATTAATCGAAGTGATTTCACATTCTGCTATTGCCTTTCCTGAGAATACTGGTTTTTTTACCCTCATTGATGCGCCATCCATTACAGGCACTGAGTTTACACCACTTACCAATCCAGCCGCCATCTTCACTGCCAATCTGCCTCCTAGAGATTTTCCAGAGCTGCTGTGATTTACGATTATTGTAGTAGCCCCATTCTCTGTTGCTAATTGAGCTAAGATAGAAGCATATATACCACTATCAAATGATCTTTGATCAGCGACTTGAATTACTTTAGTAGCTCCATATTTTCCCAAATCCTTGGCATTGGTCGTATCTCCTATCACTACAGAGATTACATCACCACCGATAGACTGTGCCGTAAGATGACCAAAATAAGTAGCTTCAAATCCAGCTTTTTTTATTTTCCCTTTTGCACTTTCTGCAAATACTAAGATTGACATATTTTTTATTCTTTGGATATTGATTTAAATTACTTTGGCCTCTTCGTTGAGAAGTTTTACTAACCTGTCCATATCGTTGGCTTCTATCATAGTAATACCTGCTTTCTCAGGAGGCAGCTCGTACTTATTCACTTTTACATTTCCTTCAGCCTCTATTGCTGGGATAACAGCGAGTGGTTTTCTTTTTGCCATCATGATACCTCTCATGTTAGGGATGCGCTGCTCAGCCAACCCTTTGGCGGCAGAAAGGACAAATTTTCCGCTTATTTCAGCTACTTCTACTCCGCCTTCTATATCTCTAGTTACGATAGCTTTATCGCCATCATGCTCCATTTTAGATACAAAAGAAAAGTATGGCAAATCCAACATTTCCGCTACCATTCCTCCCACTTCAGCACTGTTGTAATCTATTGTTTCTTTTCCTGTGAAAATGATATTTATATCATTTGCTTTAGCATATTCTGCTATTTGCTTAGCCACAAAAAAACTGCTATTAGCATCAGCATCTATTCTTACAGCTTCATCGGCTCCTATTGCCAAAGACTTTCTGATCATAGGATCATTAGAAGTATCACCTACATTAATGGTAATCACTTTACCCCCATGCTGTTCTTTCAGTTCTAATGCTCTTACTAAAGCATACCATTCGTCATAAGGATTCATAATAAATTGAACTCCATCTGTATCAAATGATGAATTGCCATCTTTAAATGCTATTCTGGCAGTTGTTTCAGGAGTTTTACTTATACAGACTAATAAATTCATTTTATCTGATTTTTAAGAGCGCAAATCTACTACATTGTATATAGTATTGTGTAATAAACTGATATAACAAAAAAAGAGATTCATATATGGAGAGGTTGGATAAGTTAAAAGATATGTTGGCTGATGACCCTAATGATAGCTTTGTGCGTTTTGCCATTGCCATGGAATACAAGAATGTAGAAATGTTTGAGGAAGCCGTCCTAGAGTTTAATTCATTGAAAGTTCTCGATGCAAATTATGTAGGACTATATTATCATTTGGCACATTGTTATGCGGAGTTACAAGAAGAGGAGGCCGCTCTTATTGTCTATAATGATGGAATAAAAATCGCCGAAAATTTAAACGACTTACACGCCAAATCTGAACTCATGAATGCTAAGATTAATTTGGAGATGGGGCTTTGAGGGTGATTAAAAGTATATTGCAATTATATCTAATTCACTTAAATTTTCGATGTTTTGTCTATTTCTTTTGTCATAACTACTCAGGTGGTGTGCTTTTTTTAGCCAAAATTGATACCAGTTGAGTAGTTACCTTTTTTCTTATCTCTGTGTTAAAATTTTAAACACATAACCCTGCTATATTTGAAATTTTGCCTTGATCTAAAAAAAATAAAAACGTCAAACCTCCCTAAAATCTAAAACCTAAATGCGATGGGTGTAACACAAAGTCTAAATAAAAAAACAAAAGGAGGTATCTTTAAACTCAAAAGGTGTATTAATTTGTTGAATTTTTTGTAAAAACAATTAAAAGAACCTTAAAAAACACTACTCCTACAGCTTTTTAAATCATTTACCCATTACTTTTGCTTCATGACTTCATATTTACCAAAGATCAACTGGTCTACTCTTACAATAATATTTTATTTGCTATGTGCCTTACCACAAAGTCTATCACCAAAACCTCCTATTCTTTCAAAAAAATATTTAAATAAAAGCCCAGGAAGAGTCATACGCACATGTTGTGCTTTTGGTAGTGATTTGCGATACGTAGGCATTCCATTTGCAAGGCGCAATGATATTATGGATAGGGATAACCTCGGGTTGCACCAGTTCTTAGGAGGTAAGTATGAAGAGAATGGAATAATTTACACCAAGCATGGGGGGTTTATTGATATTGGTCATTTGAGAGACTATGCTGACTGGACTGCGTACCTCTATAATCAGATCAAAATGCATAAGAAAGTACTCAATGAAACCACAATTAAACTTGGTGCTGAAGGGGGGAAAAAGAGCTTAAGTTTTAATGTGCCTGAAATAATGGAGGAAGTCGATTATTTGAATTTGGCAGGGAGTATTGCCTATGATTTATCGCTTTGGCATGAGATAGCTACTTATTTTGGAGTTTCACTTATCCCCATAATTTTACCTGAAAAGTTTTCCAGTTTTTCTCCGGAAGACGTATATTCTAATCTTCTGGGTACCATCATAGGAATGATGGCTATAGAGAGTGACAAAGATTATAACATTGCCGTTACAACTATACTTGAAGAAGTGATGGACAAATTAGGAGCTGTAGAAGATATTGAAGATTCTTACATAGCGATGAATAAAGTAGAAAGCATCTGGTGGGATAGTAAGAAACCTCTGCCGGGCAAAAAGTTTCTACTAAAAAGAAATTTGGATACAGAAAAAGAATTGCTGCCATGGCTTGTAGAAAGTGAATCCGATTCTATAGCTTATTCTCTCCCTAAGCCCACCGAAAGAATAAGGCAGATGTATCATCTTACCTTGAAACTTAATGAAAAATTTCCTCTAGAAGATATTTTACCTGAAAGAGAAACCCGCAAAGTGACACAGCATGATTTTAGCGCCTTTGTTTCTTATATCAAATACACCGATAAAAAGGAAGAGGAGGAATCAATGAATTTAACCAAAAAGAGGGCAAAAAAAAGGTATGTTACCTTCTTACAATTTATCAAAAATGACCGAAATAGAATTAGCAAATAGAGTGCTATTTTTAGCTTGCTTTATAGGCGTAATTACAAAGTGTAGACAATGATACTACAAACACCAACGCCAAATATTTCTTCTAGTCTTGATTTTTATCGAGGATTGAAATTTGAAAAAATAACCCTTGATGATGAAGTATTTGTAACAGATGGTAAGGTTCTGATAAAAATTAATCATGACCGATATGCGCGTATAGGCATTAACCTATATAAGAAAGATTGGTCTACTACTTTAGAAAAAATAAAAAATATTGTACCTGTATATGAAAACGAGAAAGGTTATATTATAGCTGATAATACGGGGACTTGGATCTATCTCAACAATAATGAAAGACCTCTACTTAATATAAGTGACAAATGTCAGTCTACTTTGGGAAATTATGCAGGTGTGAGTTTAGAAACAATTTCGATGGCACAAAGTCAATCACTATGGATTTTGCTGGGTTATAAAGTTACAATGGGAGGGCCAGATCAAGGTTGGATGACTATGGGTGATGAAAATAACAATACCATCAGTTTTATGAATCCCAATACATGTCCACATTTGTTTTTTAATCCGTCTTTGACATATTTTAATGGAAAAAATAACCTTAAAGTAATTCAAAATATCAGAGATGTCAATATTCCTATCTCAGAAGAGATCACTTTTTTTAACAAAGAAGGCTTGGTGGATAATATAATTATAAGAGACCCAGGAGGTTTGGGGTTTTTCATTTTTAGTGATTGATACATTTATTCTGATTTACTATCATACCCCTTGTATTGTCTGAATACGTTGACATTGTAGTAAAATGTAATCATATCCTATGGTTAGAAAAAAAGTAAATGCGAAAATTAAAACTCGAAGAACTGGGTCGCAAGACCATAGAAGAGCACAAATCAGCATCAAAAATACCCATTATTGTTGTCTTAGATGATATCAGATCAGGGGGTAATGTAGGGTCTGTATTCAGAAGTGCAGATGCATTTTTAGTGGATAGAATATTGCTTTGTGGCATTACACCCAAGCCGCCTCATAAGGAGATAATAAAAACAGCCATTGGGGCTACACACTCAGTGGATTGGAATTATCATAAGGATTCTTTTTCTATCGTAAGATCACTTAAGCAAGAGGGTAAAAAAATTATTATTATAGAGCAAACTGATCATTCTCAACCCCTACATTCCTTTGCCCTCAAAGGAGGTGATGAATACGTTATTATATTTGGAAATGAAGTCAATGGAGTGAATGAAAGCCTTCTTCCATTGGCGGATTTGTGTATTGAAATAGAACAATTTGGTACCAAGCACTCACTAAATATATCAGTATGTGCTGGAGTTGTTTTTTGGCATCTTTACTCTCAATTGAGATTGTGAAATTGAAATTAATTAGCCTCTCAAGAAGTAATATAAAGCGGTTGAACGAAAACTCATCAAAATTCAAAATGAGAGCCACTCCGAAAACATTAAAAACCTAAAACGTTTCTTTTAGTGATCTTATCCTCTTTTTCAATATGTTTTCAGAATGGGCTCAAATGATGATTTTTACTTGACCATTATAAAGGAAAACTCTTGACTACTCAATTAAGCAGACTGTATTGGGTCAAAAGCCATCAACGATGTATTTAAATTGTACTTTTGCAATTCGTATTATAGAGGCTGGAAGCCAATAAAAAACAATATATGAGTGGAGTAAAAAGTAGAGTGGCCATTATTACAGGAGGGTCAAGAGGAATAGGTCAGGCTATTGCCGAGCTATTTGCGGAAA
This sequence comes from Saprospiraceae bacterium, assembly GCA_036479115.1. Lineage (GTDB taxonomy): Bacteria > Bacteroidota > Bacteroidia > Chitinophagales > Saprospiraceae > UBA7328. The sequence continues at coordinate 15,679 of JAZGFD010000121.1, forward strand.
ATGGAGCAAAAGTGATTATTTGGGACCTATTAGAAGAAGGAGAAGCCGTGGCTGAAAATATTAACAAAAGGGGAGGCGCTGCGGAATTTGTAAAAGTATCAGTGACTGATAAAGAAGGCATTCAGATTGCCGTGGATGATGCCGTAGATAAGTATGGCAAAATTGATATACTTATCAATAATGCAGGAATAACTCGTGATAGATCATTGCTGAAAATGAGTGATGATGAATGGAACTCAGTAATAGATGTAAATCTTAATAGCATTTTCTACTGCTGTAAAGCTGTAGCCCCTGTAATGAAAGAGAATGGATATGGGCGCATCATTTCTGCCTCATCTACTACAGGTCTTAGGGGCAATTATGGACAGCTTAATTATGCTGCATCAAAGGCTGGGATTCTTGGCATGACAAAGACTTTGGCCGTGGAACTGGGAAGATATGGTATAACCGTAAATGCTATAGCTCCAGGATATACCAAAACGCCCATGACAGATGCGATTCCCGATAATATCAAAGCCCTTGCAATAGCTCAAATACCCGTAGGTTTTTTAGCAGAACCCAAGGATTTGGCTGCTGGTTATCTTTTTTTAGCGTCTGATGAAGCCAGATTTGTTAGTGGTATTGTGCTTCCTATTGATGGAGGTGTAACAAGATAGAATTAAGGGAAGTAATCTTTCTATGATGATAATAATATTGAGTACTTACGAATAAAGCGATAAATTACAATGTAATGTAGTACCTTCTAATTATTGATTTTTTGAATACAGTATCATTTTCATATTCATATTTCTCCATTCTTTAATTACTTTCCATTCTATTTGCAGTATATCTATCTCTTTAATAGAGAAGTCATTCATAACATTAGAGTAAAGGATGTACTCAGTGTCTACCTCATCTTTATTTTGAAACTGTTCTAAATTAGAGTGGCCTTTATCACATGTCAAATTAATAATAGATTGATCACTCCTCATTGGAAATGCCGTGCTCACTTCAGATTTGGAAATGCCAGAATCATCTAGATAATTGATCACCACTTCTTGCAATGAATAGTACGGCAAATGAGCCAAGGTAGAGTCCCAGCCTTGAGCAATTTTAGCAGGATAAATCCATAGATTTCCTGTGATTAGGAATAGGGAGATTAACCCAATTATTAACCCTTTTGTCCTTTCTTTTGATTTAATTATAAATATCCATTTCAATAGAATAAAAGCAGCTAAAATGATTATTGGTAAAAAATATCGGTGTTGCATAAGCCCTTTGAATGGAATAGTCATAATCGCAAAAAATATGACGAGGATGCCCAACAATTGAAGGTGTCTATCTTTGACAAGAATACTTTTATTTTTCAAAAAAAATAACAATAGAGGGGCCCATACTATAATCATTCCAAAATCAGTAAGTCTCCATATAAATATTGCCACATTTTTAGGAATACCCTTGAGATCTATCATAGAAAAACTGCCAAACCAGGGCATTTCACTATGTATACCTATCCAGCCAAAGTGAAAGAAGTGAGCCAATTGGAAAACAATAAATAACAGGGCTGCTGGCAAAAATTGTAGGATGGTTATTCGCAATGTTGTTCTTTCATTTTTTTTGAATAAAAGCCAAATAATAAAAATAATTACCACCACAAAACCTCTGTTGTTAACCAAAACTAAACCCAGAGATGAAACCAATGAGAGCCATTGATTTTCATTTTCAATCGATAATAAAAGCCCTAAAAAACATGCCGATAATACTACATCAGGGCTTACAAGCATGAACTGGCTGATACATTGCGGAATAAGGAGCAAAACCAATGGAAATACGATAGAAAAGCGACCAGAGATCCACCGTTGGCCCAACTGATATGCAAATAGAAAATTGAGAAAAACGAAAGGCATTGTGGCCAAATGAGAAGCCCAAAGTGACTTACCAAAAATGTTCCATATGGCTGCAATGTAAATACCAAATATCGGGGTATGGCCGCTATCTAAAGATTGAGGAAGAAAGAATGATGAAAATCCATTTTCAAAATAGTATTGAGGATGATGCCCTGCAAATTGTATAGTATCCCAAAAGAGAATGAAATCTTTGGAAAACCAGAAAATGAAAAATGTGATTAGAATGAAGAAAGAGAGAGTCAGAGCATTTTTATTCATTGTCCAAAATTGGCTCCACCAGAGTAGTTGATTTATTTGCAAGTTATTGCTAATTCATTCATAATATCATTCCTTAGCGAATCTCGATTGTGTAGCTACATCGTCGGTTTCAATCCTCAATACTTCATCTTTTTCTCGAGCTATGGCTATAAATCGAGTAAAGAGATTCGTCTTAATAATCAAGCACTTACAACTAATTTTAACACACATTATTAAACAACTTGATTCCAAGCATCAAGCATTGCTTCTGTGGGGTTATTTGATAGGGTACATTTTCGAGTTTTCTCATTCTTTTAACTCGCCATCTCTTTATCCTTATATTCCCTTGCCTTTGCTACAAAAGAGACAAATAAAGGATGCGGATCTTCAACCCGACTTTTCAATTCAGGATGAAATTGTACACCGATGAAAAAAGGATGTTTTGGAATTTCAATGATCTCCACCAGACCTGTATAAGGATTTATGCCTGATGCTATCATGCCGCCTTTTTCCATCTCAGAAAGATATGCATTATTAAATTCATACCGGTGTCTGTGCCGTTCTTGTATGTTTTCTTTGTCATACATTTCATCAGCCATTGATCCTTTTTTGATACTGCACTCATAAGTACCTAATCTCATGGTGCCACCTTTGGCTTTAATCATCTTTTGTTCGCTCATAAGATCAATCACAGGATGAGAAGTATTGTCGTTTACTTCTGTGGATGCAGCTTCTTTTTTGTTGATTACATTTCTAAAATATTCTATCACTGCGCACTGCATACCAAGGCAAATACCAAAGAAAGGAATACTATTTTCTCGAGCATATGTGATGGCTATAATCTTTCCATTTATTCCTCTATCTCCAAATCCAGGTGCTACTAAAATTCCATGTAAATCATGGCTGTTAAGTGGCAGTAAGTTTTCTTTAGTAATCTGTTCTGAATGAATGGGAATCACATTTACCTTACAATTGTTTTCTGCTCCTGCGTGGATAAAAGCTTCATATATGGATTTGTAAGCATCCGGAAGCTCATTGTACTTGCCTACTAGGGCAATATTGATGGTTGCACTTGGTTTTTTTAATCTCTTCAAAAAGGAGGCCCACTTGGTCATGTCAGGATCATGAGGTATGTCCAGTTTTAATTTATTCAAGGTTACAATGTCCAATTTTTCGTTGAGCATATGCATTGGCACCTCATAGATAGTCTTGGCATCTTTGGCCTCGATTACATTTTTAACATGCACATTGCAGAACCGACTTATCTTATCTTTTATATCATCTTTCAGGCCTACTTCTGTACGACATACTATGATATCAGGTATAATTCCAGCTTTTTGAAGCTCTTTTACAGAGTGTTGTGTGGGTTTGGTCTTATGTTCTTTGGCAGCATTGAGATAGGGTATAAGGGTGAGATGGATCACCACAGCATTGTCATGCCCCAGATCCATTCTGAGTTGTCTTACCGCCTCGAGATATGGTAGAGATTCTATATCCCCTACAGTACCACCTATCTCAGTGATAACAATATCGTATTCCTTTTGCTGCTCGAATAATCTGATTCTTCGTTTGATCTCATCAGTAATGTGAGGGATGACTTGTACTGTTTTGCCCAGATAATCGCCTCTTCTCTCTCTCTCTATTACCGTTTGGTAAATTCGCCCTGTAGTTACATTATTGGCTTGAGAGGTACTGATATTTAAAAATCTTTCATAGTGGCCCAAATCAAGATCCGTCTCTGCACCATCATCGGTAACATAACATTCTCCATGTTCATATGGATTGAGAGTACCAGGATCTACATTGATGTAAGGATCTAGTTTTTGTATGGTTACCTTAAATCCTCTTTCCTGAAGTAATTTGCCTAGAGATGCTGCAATAATCCCCTTTCCTAACGAGGAGGTCACTCCTCCCGTAACGAAAATATACTTTGTCATTATCAGTGTTTTTTTAGGAAAATATAGGAAGGAGGTAAGTTTTCTTCTTCATAAAAAAAACGCCTAAAACTTATATTTCTATTACGGAATACAAAGATAGTATTTCTCTTAGAACCTCACATGAAACGTGTATGAATAATAATCTTGAGCCTGCTCTGGAAACTAACATTTTTCATAGAATAATTGTTTTGGACAAAATTTGCACTTTTTGAGATTCGGTAATGCCTGAGTATCAGCGAATTGTGGGAAATGTAAAGTTCGCCAAAAGCAACTTTTTTGATTTTGTGAGTTTTCGGAGTGGACTCAATCTTTATTACATAAAAGGTTACTACTCAGGTGGGGTCAATTTTTTTATCTCAAAAGCGCTGACCGGAGTAGTTACCATAAAAAAACAATTTGATAATTGTAGAAGGTGTGCTACAACAGCCTTTCGCATTTTTTTAGACATTCTATATGTATACTATATTTAGTAGGTAGCTGTTATGGTGTTGTGCTTTTTTTAGCCAAAATTGATACCACCTGAAGTTACCTAAAACTTACTCATTTAACCAATCCAATGCATGAGGATCCATTGTAACTCCAATAAATAATACTATTAATGGGATGATTGCTCCTGATGCCATAAATGTATAATAAGATCGAGATACTGGAGAACGGTCAAATACTTCTGCTAGCATTGAAATGATTAGCACAAAAAAGAAAATCGGAGCCATGACCAAACAAATCAACAATCCGATGTAACTGCTCATTAAAAATAAACCCATATAAATGATAAATTGTATAAGGATCAATTCTGGCAGACCTATTTTCATGAATTTTATTTTCTACTTACAAAGTAGATGTTTTTGATCTAACCCCCTAATTATGTTGGGAGCAATTCAATTTGTCGTTTTCATAAAGAGGTCAAGAGACCTTTTTCAGAATGTCACACAATTATTAGGCTTTATACGATATTTTAAATTTCACTCTAATGTTGAGTCCACTCCGGAAACAGACATTTTTTACAAAATGAGTTGTTTTGGATGAAATTTACATTTATTGAGATTCGGTGATGCCTGAGTATCAGCTCATTGAAAAAAATATAAAGATCGCCAAAAGAAACTTTTTTGATTTTGTGTGTTTCCGGAGTGGGCTCAATGTTGTATCACTTTGATATTTGTAAATAGAGGTTAACCAGAACTAACATTTTTAATTTTGATGAGTTTTTGTTCAGACACTACTTACATCATTCCGACCGAAGAGGAGTACTGTATTTCTATTAGTAAGCATACAAATTATCAGTTTTATTTTTTTTCTAAATTTATAGATGGTAAGATATACTTACTCAACATTTTAAACCCTTGTACCGATCCCTTCATGGTGTTATAAGCTGTAGCCGTAATGACGACTATCAAAGGAATATCATGGAAAATAAATAGCATATTTCCTCCATTCCCTGCGGCGTATGATATATGGTATAATTGGTTCTCGGATATGATATTTTTATTGTACCACAGGTAACCATATGTCCCATTCATGTCTTGAGGTAGAGATATGTGCTTGCTAAGGCTTTTTTCTACCCATTTTTGAGAGATAATTTGTTCATTATTCCATTTGCCATTATTTTGATACAGCATACCCAATTTAGCTAAATCTAAGGTGGTCATCTGAAGTCCTCCTCCTCCATAAGCAAGGCTCTGAGGTGTGTAGAACCACTTTGGAGATTTGATATTTAGAGGCTCAAATAGATAATCCATTGCCATTTGTTCTATTCCATTAGGTACAGATTTATCTACTATATCACCTAATAGCATGGTGCCTCCAGTAAAGTAATCCCATTTCTTATCTTGATCTGATGATTTAAGGCCTAGATTAAGTACATGATCCATCCAATCTTCAGATTCCTGAATTTTATCTTCGTTACCACTAGAATTAGGATCCATATCAGAACCATCTAAAAGACTGGTCATGGTAAGTAAGTCCTTGATTGTAATATTGCTTTTCGTTTTAGATTTATTCTCATAGCTGTAAAAATTATAAAATGTACTAAGAGTTTGATTCTCATCAATAATATAACCCTTATCAATTGCCAATCCGACTAACATTCCTGTTACTGTTTTCCCCAAAGAGCGGGTGTCATGCATACTACTTCTATCACTCCCATTAAAGTATTCTTCAATGAGGATATTACCATCTTTTATAGCAACGATGCTCGTCACATCTAGAAATGATTCATTGGCTACTTTTATATTCAATTCTTTTATTTTCGAATGAATAACTTCTTGTTTACTCACTTTAAAATCGTCATGTGGATCGATATTTTGAATAGCAATATTTTCAGGATTTATTTCTATTGCATTCTTAATAATATTGAGGGTGATACTTCCCTCTGCAATAATCTCACTCACTTTTTTTTCTTTTATTTTCAGATAGGATCTGAGCTCTATTTTAAGCACATGTGATCCTATTGTCAAAGCCTCTTCGCCTCCATTTCTCAACATAAATCTATTCCACATAAACCATCCCCATGAGTCTATTTTTTCTGTAGCATGTAGTGGTTTGCACAAGGTTACATTTGCATTTTTACTCCTTGGGATACCAGCACCATAATGTACATCTTCAGTATATATTAATCGATCGTCCACAATAAATGAAAATTGATAATTTCCGTTTTTAAGTAATTGATCTATGCTTTCTTCTGGAGCAAGTGCTTTTAAATAATTTGTGAGACTATTGGCTTGAAATGCCCTCATATATAGGTCCATACCACCTCTTCCATCTAAGTATATGTCTATTTCATCAATATACTTATTATAAGCATAATCAGCAGCAGAGATATATTTATTATGAAATAGTATTTCACCCATATGTGCAAGATGAAAAGAATCAGTTATGGCTACATCACCCATATCTCCTTCACTATAGTTCATGTCATCTATAGGCTGTTGACAAGCATTAAATATTAGAGAGGTAGTCAGTATTGTTATGATTAAAATATAGTACTTCATGTCCTGATGTTTTTATTTATTGATGAGATATTCACATTGATAAAAAGGTTACAGAAGTATCAAATATTTTTTTTCATAAAATGAATTAGCAAAAATTGTAACCTTATGGATTCCAATCATATCTTATCCTTATATACCGTGACAGAATTGATATTTTATTCATAGCCACTGTACTATTGTTTATTATTTGTTTGCAGTTTAAGTTTTCGAAAAACTCATCTGTGATGTGAATTGATTAAAAAAAATAAGACTATGTACCAAGCAACAATTCCTCTCCTCGCACTTATATTAATGAGCACTTTTACTTTTTTTTATTTAATTAGGAGTAGACATTTAGAAAGAATGACAAGGATAGAACACGGCATGGATGAGCCCGACCCTTTTGCTTTTAGACAATCCTTGATTAATACGGGAATTTTTCTATGTTCTCTTGGTTTGGGTTTGTTTGTATCATATTTAGGGGCTCAATTTTTACAACTTCCTGATCATATTGTCATTCCAGGCTGTTTGCTTCTTTTTGGAGGATTGTCTCTTATTCTCATTGCTTTTCTTGATCGGAGAGCTAAAAATTGAGAACAAAACTTGACATATTTTATATAAAAAAGATACTTGATGGAGACAAGGATGCTTTTAGGTATTTCATAAAGGAGTATCAAGAGATGGCTTTTTCTATTGTCATATCTATAGTTAAAAATGCAGCAAATGCAGAGGACATTGTACAAAATGGTTTTGTACAAGCATACATCAGTCTTAGATCATTTAGGAAGGAGTCTAAATTCTCAAGCTGGTTATATAAAATAATGATAAATGAAGCCCTGAAACATGTTAATAAAAATAAGAAAAGGTTCATTTACAATAATCCAGATTATGAAAACACAACGGAGTTAAGCATAGATAATAGTATTATTAAGGAGATATCAATAGCAGAAAGAAAAGAAAAAATAAAATCAACTTTGGTTCTAATGAAACCCAAAGAGGCCTTGGTGCTAAAACTTCACTATCTCAATGAATTTTCTATAAAAGAGATAATGGTAATAACTGGATTTAGTAAGAGTAATGTGAAAATTCTGCTACATCGTGCAAGAAAAAATTTTATTATTTATTATTCAAAAGATAAATATTAACATAATGAAAAATTGTGATGACCTCATTAGAAATATTTTTAGTGGTATAGATGATGATCATAGTAGTAATCTAGAAATTGAAGAAAAGGTGATAATGCGAATAAGAGAGAAAAAAGACCATTCCGTTATAATAAGAAAATACAAACGCTTTGCTCAAGTAGGAAATCTAATCAGTATTTTGTTGTTTATAATAATTTCTTTTTGGTCTATTGTCCCTTTATTTAATTTAAATTCGCTTCAACCAAATTCTGAGATATTATTATATATCCCTACAATGTATGCTTCCCTTGCTCTTCTTATTCTATTTTTTCAATCAGAATTAAAAAGGGAAATGAGGGGTACCAATAAATAAAAGCCTACTTATCCGTGTGCTTTTAAAATCTGTCTTCCAAACAGGAAGATTTTACTCATCTACTTATTTCATCATAGAAGACTGAATGCTTTTAAGCTGAATAGCTAAAGGGCAACGCCCTTGGTTGAGAAGCGAAAGTTGAGCCCACTACGAAAACTTACAAAAAAAAAGTTTACTTCGACAAGGTCAGCATAAATCTTTTATAGAAATTTACATTTTATTCATCTTGCTGAATATAGAATCTGTATAGCCCCTTTATGTCAATTGGTAATGTGACTAAAACTACTTTTTCTCTATGAAATAATATCTTGAATTGATAGAACCAATATCAAAGAGAAAATGTGGTGCCAAACCCAAAAAAAACATTAAATTTTACACCTTATGAGACTATTAACAATTAAAATGAGTTTATAGGTTGTGTATGCCCAAATGATTGGAGGCTTAGGTATTGACAAACTATAAAGATATGATAATCAAGAGTATAGGAAAAATATTATAGAAAATACATGCCGATAAGCTATTAAATCACAATTGTTGAAAATACAAATATTTATGAAATATATCTTTGCGCTTATACTTCTGTCTTCTGGCCTCCATGCACAAATAGATTTTGAAAAAGAGTATGAAAAACAATACGATATTAATATTCAAAAAGAATTTATTAATGATGTTTATATCCCTATAGATTTTGCCGAAGCTTTTGCAGAACTGAAAAGACTGGCCAGTGAAGAAGCACTATTAAAATTTAAAAATGCAAAAGAAGACATTATCAGAAGAAAGTTGCATTTTGGTATAGGGCGATGGATATCTGTAAATTGGAATTATGAAGGAGGATCACGATTTTCACACCAAATGAAGCAGATGGGAGTTACCTTTCCAGATGATATGGTAGAAATGACTATTGTGTCATTTCATCGTCACTTAAATGATACGAAATTGCAATTTAATGAGCAGGCTATAGCCTTTTTTGATAAAAGAAAAAAAGAGAATGAAGAGCGCATTCATAATGCAAAAAAAGTAGCTGTGAAAAATAATTAACAAAAACTCCGACCACACCCACTCCAAAATTTATAGATTTGCTCTGATTTTCAATAGATAAAAAAATATATGCCCAAAAATTTACTCATTGTAGAGTCACCGGCCAAAGCCAAAACAATCGAAAAATATCTTGGAAAAGACTTCAAGGTAAAATCGAGTTATGGACATATCAGAGACCTTGAAAAAGGTAAAAAGGGTATTGATATAGAAAAATTTCAGCCTAATTATGTCGTATCTCCAGAAAAAACAAGAATAGTAAAAGAGCTCAAGACAGCCATGAAATCAGTAGATGAAGTATGGCTTGCTACGGATGAGGATCGTGAAGGAGAAGCCATCTCATGGCATCTTTGCGAAGTGCTAGGGCTCGATCCAGCCACAACTAAAAGAATTGTGTTTAGAGAGATTACGAAAGGAGCCATCCAAAGTGCCATCACTACTCCGAGGCTCGTAGATATAAATCTGGTAAATGCGCAACAAGCAAGAAGAGTATTGGATAGATTGGTAGGATTTGAACTCAGCGAAGTGTTATGGAGAAAAGTAAAGCACAGTCTTTCAGCAGGTAGGGTACAAAGTGTAGCTGTAAAACTGATAGCTGAAAGAGAAAGAGAAATACAGAAATTTACATCAGCACCTTTCTATAAAATTCAAGCCGATTTTACGGTTAAAAACGATAATGGTAAAAATGTTATTCTAAAATCTGAAATGAGTGATAGGATAAGCACACTTGCTGATACTGAGGATTTTGTGGCAAAATGTGCAGGTGCTAAATATAGTATAACAGATATCAAAGTAAAACCACTAAAAAGGAATCCAGCGGCTCCATTTACTACTTCTACGCTCCAACAGGATGCAAGTAGAAAAATGGGATTTGCTGTGAATAGGACGATGTCAAATGCTCAGCGTTTATATGAACAAGGATTTATTACCTATATGAGAACCGATAGTACCAGCCTGAGCGGTGAGGCTTTAGGTGCGGCAGCTGATGTGATAAAGGCTAATTATGGTGAAAAATACCTCAATACTCGACAGTTTAAAACCAAAAAGAAAGACGCTCAAGAGGCCCACGAAGCAATAAGACCCACTTTTATTGACAGAGAAGTGGTTACATCTGATAGAGATCAGCAGCGACTGTATGACTTGATCAGAAAAAGAACATTGGCATCCCAAATGGCCAGTGCTGAAATAGAGAAGACTACTGTTGATATCGGTTTTTCTACAATAAAAGATGCAAGCCTCAAAGCTGAAGGAGAAGTATTGAAATTTGATGGGTTTCTGAAAGTATATATGGAAGGTAAAGATGAGGATGGAGATTCTGAAGCAAAAGGTATTTTACCTCCATTGAAAATAAGTCAAATATTAGATTTGGATCACCTGAAAGGGTTAGAAAGATTTACTCGCCCCCCTTCTAGATACACAGAGGCCAGTCTGGTAAAAAAACTTGAAGAACTCGGCATCGGCCGCCCTTCTACTTATGCTCCTACGATTACTAAGATCATGGAGGCTAAAAGAGGATATGTAACAAAAGAGAGTAGAGAAGGTACACCGAGAGATTATTATGTCATTATTCTTAAGAATGACTCAGTATCTAAAACTAAAGAATCAGAAATGACTGGGGCTACCTCAAATAGATTGTATGCTTCCGATTTGGGTATATTAGTTACCGACTTTCTGGATGAGCATTTCTCTGATATTATGCAGTACAACTTCACCGCTAAAATCGAAGATGACTTTGACAAGATTGCAGATGGCGATAAGGAATGGAAGGCAATGATAAGTGGTTTTTATGGTGGTTTTCATGCCAATGTTGAAAAAACAATGGAAGAGGCTGCAAGAGCAAAAGGAAGACGTGAGTTGGGCATAGATCCTGAGTCTGGTTATAAAGTATTAGTACAAATGACACGTTATGGCCCTGTAGTACAGATAGGAGATAGAGAAGAAGTAAAAGAGGATGAAAAGCCAAGATTTGCCAGTTTGAGAAGAGGCCAGTCAATGGAAACTGTGACTTATGAAGAAGCTATGGAACTATTCAAATTGCCAAAGACAATTGGTAATTATGAGGATAAAGAAGTCATTATTGGCATGGGTAGATTTGGACCTTATGTGAAATTTGATGAAAAATTTGTATCTCTTCCTCGTGGCCGCGACCCAATGGAAGTTGAGTTAGATGAAGCCATTGGACTCATCGAGCAAAAAAGGAAAGAAGATGCACCTGTTGGATCATATAAAGGCACGTCTTATACAAAAGGGAAAGGTAGATTTGGGCCTTTCTTGAAATATGGTGATTTATTCGTGAATGTACCAAAGCGATATGATTTTGATAACTTATCACAAGAAGATGCGCACGAACTCATAGAAGCCAAAGTGCAAAAAGAAGCAAACAGATACATCCATCAATGGCCTAAAGAAAAGATAGCTGTAGAAAATGGAAGATGGGGCCCATTTATCAGATTGAAAAAGAAATCTATTCCGATTCCAAAGGATAAAGATGGTAATCGCATGACTCCAGAACAAGCCAAAGAGCTGTCATTAGAAGCTGTGAAGAAAATAATTAAGGCCAGTGGGAAGGAGTGAATTTGGAGAGGTGACAAGCCGGTAACCACTAAATTTTAGAGTGCTGATGAGTTGTGAGTAGATACACATGTATCGAAAAGAGATGAGTCATGAGCCTTTGTTCAAGGGTCATGAATAGGGAATAGTAGTGAGTGATAAGCACATCATTTTAGTGATTTTCTTTTCTGTAGAAAGAATGTAGCTTAGTAGAATGCCTTTTATTCCCTTACTTTGTAATAGCCAATGCTTTATGAAGTCTGCAAATAAAATAGATAAAAAATATATTGTTGAGCTCTATTCAAAATTGATCAACAAAGATAGGATTGCGTTATCACAGGCCATCACACTGGTGGAGAGTACAATTGTCAAGCACCAAACTTTTGCCGAAGACCTACTTGATATGTGCCTTCCTTTTAGCGGCAATGCTATTAGAATTGGTATCACTGGCACTCCTGGTGTCGGAAAAAGCACCTTCATCGAATCTTTGGGTCAGAAATATATAGATAAGGGGCAAAGAGTAGCCGTGCTTACCATTGATCCTACTAGCCCTATAAACCAAGGCAGTATTCTTGGTGATAAATCTAGAATGACAATATTATCACAAAGTAAAAGTGCTTATATAAGGAGTTCTCCATCTAAAACTGTTTTGGGTGGCACTACTGATCGGACTCGAGAAACTATGATATTGTGCGAATCGGCAGGTTACGATGTGATCATAATAGAAACGGTAGGCGTAGGGCAATCTGAAACGGAAATATCACATATGGTAGACCTCATCCTTTTACTTGTACTGCCTGGAGGAGGAGACGAGATTCAAGGAATTAAGAGAGGGATAGTGGAGATAGCCGATATGGTGATAGTGAATAAAAAAGATAATTTTAAAAATACTATTGTACAAGAAACTGTCAATACTTTCAAATTTGCCATGCATGTTAGACCCAATATTAAGCGTATAAAAATATGTGCTGTGATGACATGCTCTGCGCTCTTTCATGAAGGTATGGATGAAATATTAGAAGAACTGGAAGGTTATTTTTATTCAATAATAGAGAGCGGATACTTGGATTCTAATAGAGCATCCCAAACTCAGGTGTGGTTAGAAAGCCGCATTCATCAAGAAGCCTTAATACAGATTAAAGCAGTGATAAACAATCATGAATATGGTAAAATTGTAAAACAAAAAGTATTGTCAAAAGAATGGAGCATAGCTTATGGTGTAAGGAAAATTGTAGACAAAATAATGAATCTGAACAAATCATCATGATAACCCTATACGCACTACCATTATTAAATCCAAAAACAAAGTCTCACTAACTTCCGACCTGACAACTCACTTATGAACAGAGCATGTGTGTAATCTATATCTTCTGCTCTGTTCCACTCTTCACCTTATCCATAGTATCCATAAACATATTCCAAAAATCAGAAAATATTGATTTGAAAGTTTGTAGAATCCCACTGCTCTGCTCATTGACTTGCATAAGGTGGCCGTAGAGTCTACTCCCTGCCATGGCATCTTCTGATAATATTCTAAAATTAGTAGCCAGAGCTAACAAACCTCCTATTATCATTGTAAAGACTACACCAAGTAAGATTCCTCCTGCCAATTGGTTGATAAAATTAAGACCTACTGCTTTGAATAAGTCTTCTATTTTATCACCAATAAATTTGAACAGTAACAAGGTGAAAAAGAAAGTGAATAACATGCCTATAATGAACTCGGCTCCTGCGTTAAATGTTAATATCTCGTTTAAGTATTTTATAACTAAAGGAGAAAATTTCATAGTTACGACGAGGGCTACAATTATGGAAAGGGTATCTACTACTGTTTTTACAAAACCTCTTGAAAAACCAATATAAAAACCATATGTTATAAGTAGAGCTGAAATTAAATCTAAGACCATTTTATATATGTCACTTTATAATAATCCATAAAGGTGGTTAGAACTTATGAATCTTGCAAGCCGTTGGTATAAATGATATGTACTGTTTGTTAAAGAAAAACTCAACAAAATTAATATTCAAGCACCACTGAATTTTAAAATAAAAACTTTGACTACTCATGTGGTGTGCTTTTGAGATGAAAAATTGCTATTTTATTGCTAGACAATGCTCATTTATATCTTAATAGCAGCAGTATAGCGATAAAAGAGCTTTTTTCATCCAGAATTGATACCACCTGAGTAGTCACTAAAAACTTAAACCTACTCTGGAAACAATCATTTTCAAAAAAAGAATTGTTTTGGATGATATTTGCATTGTTGACGATTCGGTAATGCCTGAGTATCAGAGACTTGAGAAAAATGTAAGTCAGGACTCAATATTGTAATCATCATAGAAAGGCTGAAGGCCTTTAAGCTGAATAACCAAGGACAAAGCCCTTGGTTTGAGTAGCGATTGTTGTGATTTGGTGGTATTTTTGACTAAAAATGATGACAAATATTTCTGGTTACACAAGGTGATTGAACACATTACAAATGTAAAGTTCGCCAAAAACTTTATGCAGAGCTTGTCTAAGTGATTTTTTTTAATTTCATGAGTTTTCGGAATGGAAACAACATTAAGCAATCAAAGAAACAACTGCTAAAAAACAGGGTATTGGAAAAGGGTTATAAAACGAGATCGTTGTATGGCAATACTATAGTCAAACCTTTAGCAACAAAATATTTTCTCACTTTCTCTAATGGATCATCACTAACTACAAGCATAAAATCACCCCCCCAAGCTCCAAGGGACTTGATCGTGCCATTAAAATCACTAAATCTATCCTTTTGTACTGTTGGGATTCCTATGGCAGCTGAGATTATTTCTTCGTGGTTTTTAATTAGCTTCTCAAATGTAGATTTGTCTTGGCATTCTATGATCGCATCAGTGATATCAGAAATGGATCTTACTAATTTATCTGATTCACTTACTGTTTTGCGATAATAGTTGATAGCAGCTTCTGTATTTTGTTTTTTACCTCTGTGTACGAGAAAAAGCGAATCTTTGAAAGGTAGGTCTAGATCAATTTCAGAATAACTAATCTCGTCATCGGTTTTTATATATGTGATAGGGCCATCTACAAATGCACATGCCACGTCAAATGCACTACCATTTGCAATTTCATAGTAGAGAAGAAAAGGGTTAACATCAGCCCATTCAGATACTGCATAAATCAAACTACTACTAGAGCCAAGACCCCAATCACGTGAAAACTCTAGGAAGGTATTAATTCTAAACCCATTCCAATTATTGAGAAATTCGGAATTAAGCCTTACAGCACCTCGCAGTAACTTGTGAAGAAAGTGAGATACATCATCGTCTGATGTCCTTATTGGTTTGAAATCATAAAGGGATATTTGAGTTTCAAACCACAAATCGCCATTTTCATCAAAACTTTCCCAAACGAGATCAGAGCCTCTTAGAGGTTTAACTTCTAAAGATTGCCCTTTCTTGCAGGGCAAAGCAATGGCTTTAGCTCCGTCAATGACAGCATATTCTGCGGTGAGCAGAAGTTTACCCCGACCATAAAATTTCTTAACAGCGATGATTTTTGATAATTAGCTGCGTAAAAGTAGAAAATTATATTACATTTTTTTAAAATGCTTAATCTCTTTTTAATCAACATATAAAAAATATGTTATTTACCTTATATGAGTAAGGGATACAATAACTTTAGAACCACCAACTTTTAGTCTACTCTAGAAACTAACATTTTTCATAAAAAGAGTTGTTTTGCATGAAATATGCATTTTTTGAGATTCGGTGATGCCTGAGTATCAGCTCATTGAAAAAAATATAAAGATCGCCAAAAGAAACTTTTTTGATTTTGTGTGTTTCCGGAGTGGGCTCAAAGTTCGCCA
>JAZGFD010000122.1:0-3123 GCA_036479115.1 Saprospiraceae bacterium
GTACGAAAACTCATCAAAATTAGAAATAGTTCTTTTGGCGATATTTTAATTTTTTTCAACTCGCTAACACTCCAGCATCACCGAATCTCAAAAACTAAATTCTCGTACAAAACATTCTATTTCATAAAATTCGACAGTTTCCGTTTTGGCACTAAATAATGAGTCCATTCCGAAACTTACAAAATCAAAAAAAATATTTTGACGAACTTTACCCTTTTTTCAACTCGCTGATACTCCGGCATCACCGAATCTCAAAAAATGCATATTTCATGCAAAACAACTCTTTTTATGAAAAAAGTTAGTTTCCAAAATTGACTCAATAATATTTTCTCCAAAAAAACATTCAGTTTCGTCGCCTATCTTATAAAACTGATTGAGTGCAAAATGTAAACTTCTTTACATCTGAGTTAATTTAGGGTATTACCCAAGAAATATAAGTAGCAGGTTGATTTTCTTAGCGGCAGATTATACACACTGCCATAAGAATCTTCTGTCTATATTGTATTAAATCGGTTCTACACGTTAAATTATTTGTGCATCATGAGTATTATAAAATTTATATTAATTATCTCCTTTAGTTTTCTGACTGTAGTTATTAGCTATAGCCAATCTATTGATCCACTACAGTCCAGTCTTTTAATAGACTTTGACGAATGTAATTCTGATATAAACGGAGCCAATCTGGACTACAATGAATTTACGG
Organism: Saprospiraceae bacterium; assembly: GCA_036479115.1. Classification (GTDB taxonomy): domain Bacteria; phylum Bacteroidota; class Bacteroidia; order Chitinophagales; family Saprospiraceae; genus UBA7328. The sequence goes on from JAZGFD010000122.1 coordinate 704, forward strand.
GAGAACAAGACTTAGGCTCTTCAGGCCCAATAATAGAGCTCATTGGCAACAAATTATATCGCACCAATCCTTCCCAAAATGCCCATTCTTGTGTGTTGGGTTTAGATTTTACATCAGCGATGTGTATATCAGCGTCAAGCTCATGCATATATGACCCAGGCAGTATAAAAAGTGTCCGTTTCGATATTAAAATAACAGCCCCTTCGGGAGCGACAGTACTGAATGCGTTGAGTTTTTATGAAGCATCTCCAAAAAAATTCTCATGGCTAGGAGGCCATTCTGGAAATAACAACTACCCTACTCTATTTGCAATCAGAGTAATTAAAGATGGAAATATTATTTACAACCGAACTGACATCCCCTCAACAAGAGGATTTTCTTTTGAATCTTTCGACTTTTCTAACAACCCCAATTTTGAAGTAACTGGAAGTGACGTCTTTAACTTTGAATTGTTAGCATATTGCCCAGTTAATAACGGTGCAAGCTTATCTTTATGGGATTTAGACGACCTGAAAATTAGTGCCAGATCAGCAACTCGATTACCACATAGTATAGCAGGTGGCCCTTTTAAATTCTGCGTTGGTGATGGAATAAATGACTTTATTTCATTTGATGAAATAGACCTGATCGGAGAAAGTAATAATAATACGCAATGGATTGTTGCCGATAAAAATAACAACATTTTATCTCTACCAGAAAGCTTCACCGAAGTAAATTTTGAAGAAACAAATGGAGGAACATGCAAGATTTATCATCTCAATTATTCTGGATCAATATCTGGCCTTTTTAGAGGTAGTAATACCAACAACTTAATTGGCAATTTTGATCTTTCTAATGAGATTCAGGTCAATAGAAATAAAGTTGCAGGAGGAATTTTATCAGGAGGGCCATTTAATTTTTGTGTAGGTGATGGACTCCCTGATGTAATTTTGAATAATGATTTGAATTTAAGAAGCAGCGAAGGATCGTTTTCTCAATGGATAATCACTGATACTCAAGGTAAAATTTTGCAACTTCCTTTGGCTATTTCAGAAGTAAATTTTGAAAATGCAGGCCTTGGTACATGCCTGATTTGGCACTTAGGCTATGAGTCTGATCTTGTAGGTTTGAGTGTAGGAAACAATGTTATGAGCGACTTTAGTGGCTGTAATAATCTATCAAATTCTATACAAGTGAATAGAACAGAAGTGAATGGAGGTGAAATATTAGGTGGCCCCTTTTCTTTTTGTGTGGGAGACGGGAAAGCCGGTTTTATAACAAGTGATGGCATTACCCTTTCCGGAAATTTAGGCTCAAATTCACAATGGGTAGTTACTGATAATCAGGGGATTATTTTAGGATTACCAGAAAATATCGATGAATTAAATTTTGAAAATGCCGGAGGCGGAACATGTTTGATAAGGCATTTAAGTTTTCAAAACGGACTAACAGGTCTGACGGTTGGCAATAATGTCGATAATTTTGTGGGGTGTTTTGAGTTTTCAAATTCGATCATCGTCAATCGTTCTGAAGTGGATGGAGGTACACTTATTGGTGGACCTTTTAGCTTTTGTGTAGGTGATGGAGAAGCTGATATTATATCGTCAGGTGAAATTATTATTGACGGAGAAAAAGGAGCCAATTCTCAATGGATTGTTACTGATAGTGAAGGAAAGATATTAGAATTACCAAATAATTTTTCAGATGTTGATTTTGATGATGCAAATATCGGAATTTGCTTAATCTGGCATTTAAGTTTTGAATCAGGAATATTAGGCCTTTCGATAGGTAATAATGCTTTAACAGGTCTTAATGGCTGCTATTCAATATCTGATTCCATAGTTGTAATCAGAAGTCAGGTGAACGGAGGGGACTTGTCAGGAGGGCCATTTTCTTTTTGTGTAGGTGATGGAGAATCCGATATTATTTCGAATAATGCTATTTCCCTTACAGATAATTCTGGTTCTAATTCTCAATGGATAATCACAGATGACAAAGGATTGATATTGGCCTTGCCGCGCAATTTTTCTGATATTGATTTTGATGATGTAGGAGCCGGTACTTGCTTTATTTGGCACATAAGTTTTGAAAATGGAATATCTGGCCTAATCAATGGAAATAACATTAATATTGACTTAAATGGTTGTTTTGATTTATCAAATTCTGTTGCGGTTTCAAGAATAGATGTGAATGGCGGAACCCTCACCGGTGGGCCATTTAACTTCTGTGTTGACGGTACTATTGATACTATTGCTTCTGATATGATCACTTTGAGTGGAAATTCTGGCAGCATGACCAGATGGATAGTCGCTGATACTAGTGGAAAAATACTAGGCCTTCCTCCTATATTTTCAAAGGTAGATTTTGATGAAGCTGGAGTAGGCATTTGTCTCATTTACCACCTCAGTCATGAAGGTGACCTCATTGGCCTTGATATGGAT
>JAZGFD010000123.1:0-19692 GCA_036479115.1 Saprospiraceae bacterium
CGTATTATGAACAGATTGTATAATATGATAAGCTTCTCCAGGAGAAGTCCCGAGCATTTTCTTTAGGATCGTTATTCTTCCTTGATTTTCGGGCAAGGATGCGAATATAGATTCAAAAGACAAGCACAGTTTTTCAAAATTAGAATTCAAAACATCGAAAGTTACATCTTTTGTTCGCTCATTAGATTTAGAAATTCTGTAACCCAAAAACTCGATTATTTTTACAACTATTTTCTTAAGTTTCATTTTTGATTTAATTTCAAGATATAATGATCAGATCAGATAAATTTTTTTTGAATAAATTTTTTCTTTATTAGAATATGAGTGTCATAGATAGTGAATATGCATTATGATATTCAAATCTGTTATCATCAATAATTAGGTGGTATATCAATTTATTTCGTGAATCTACAAAATGAACTTAGATTCAAGTAATAAAGACATACGGTACACGATATGATTCATGAAATATTTTCTTTTCGCTTACTTGGCAAAATTTTAAAAACTTCTTAGAGGTATCCGTACGGTCGTCTACATCGAGCCTTTCCACTACCAATGATCGAGCTTTGTCATTAAAACAAAGCAATGATTCTCTGTGGATTCTTTATTGCACTTACGTTTTTTATAATCTATAGTATAGGTCTGCCCTTAACTTTCTTCTTTGAGACTGAAAATTTTGAAAACTCGGAACCCTCCTTTTGCGATCTGTACTTTTTAGGATTTTGTGTATTGTCATTATGCTATTCCTACGTGTCTATTATTTTGCCTTTAAATATGGTTGCTTTACTGGTTAGTTTGCTTTTGACATTATTGGTTATTGTGCACTTCTATAAGAAAAAATTGGACCATTATTTAATATATAAGAGGCTGACGTTATATGATTTAACCGTATTAAGTATAGTTGTATTTGGAGTTATTTTTATTTCAGGATACGGAGTTAGAAATTACGATACCGGATTGTACCATACTCAATTTATAATGTGGATAAAGGAGTATGTAGTAATTCCCGGATTAGGAAATCTGCATGGAAGATTTGCATTTAATTCGCTGTATTTTCCTATCAATGCTATGTTCTCTTTTGACTTAAACGTATCGGACATGGAAAAATCCACGATCTATCCATTAAATGCAACAAGCTTCATTGTAATGTTTTTTTGGGAATACGCTTTATTCAAAAAGTTGTTTTATGAAAAGAACTGGTCTCAGGTAATTTTAGTGTTTTTTATTGTAGTGCTTATCTCAACCCTGCTTCTCAAACATATTGCACTTATCTGGTTATTTGATCTAATCCTTTGCATCAATTGGATATATTTAATGTAGAGTGGAAAATCCCAGTATCTTCGGCTGCTAGTGATCAATCCTGGATTAAATCCTGGGCAAGGATTCCTGGCCTCTCTCCGATCGACGTATTAAACCTGTCATTTTTTGAATGGATAGACGTCTGGTATCTTAATAAAGTGTTGGCATGAAGGTTCTTTTGCCTATGATTCTTTTATTGTTTCCCTTTAGTTAAGACAGCTTATAATAAGGAGTAAAAAAAGACATGCATTAATCTTAGTTATATTAGTTGTCAATCTTGATTACTGGTTTATATCTGCCCCGGACCCAAGATTTGCCTAGGGTTACATTATTGTAATATCGTCACTTATTATTTCTTCTATTTTGGAAATTAAAATACCACAAAGTGGATTTCTACTAAAAAAAATACTATCTGGGCGCGTCTAGTTTCTGTATTAGTTTTCTATTTTTGGTTTCAATTGTCAAATATGATCAAGTGCCATATTTAACTCCTATACCCTGGGGTAAAACAGAACTTGTTGTTCATAAGACAAATTTTACATACTATTCTCCTAAAGTTGGAGACAGATGTTTTAATGAATCTTTACTTTGTACGCCCTACTCCAAATCAAACTTGATATTGAGAAGTTCCAGGGTCAAAGATGGTTTCCTTATTAAGTAACATTTAAGAATTGAATTGTGATATCCTTATTTAAAAAATATTACACTGTCCATGCGAAAAAAAATCCCTTTAGAAACACCTGTATTATTTTTGGTCTTTAACAGACCTCATACAACATCTAAAGTTTTTAAACAAATACAAAAAGTTCAACCCAAAAAGCTCTTCATAGCTGCAGATGGACCCAGAGAGGATTATCCTGATGACATTATTAAATGTGTAGAAGCCAGATCAGTATTGAACAAGATAGATTGGGAGTGCGAAGTGAAGACCCTTTTCAGAGATGAGAATCTAGGTTGCGGCAGAGCAGTATCAGAGGGGATTACTTGGTTTTTTGAGAATGTAGAGGAAGGGATTATTTTGGAGGATGATTGTGTGCCGGATTTGAGTTTTTTTAGATTTTGTGAAAAGCTTTTAGATAGATATAGAGGAAATAAAGATATAATGCATATAGGAGCTAATAATTATCAATATGGAAGAAAAATAGAAAATGTATCTTATTACTATTCGCGATATGCTCATGTGTGGGGATGGGCCACATGGAGAAGGGCTTGGAGAAACTTTGACTTTAATATTTTAAAAAAAGATTCAAATAAATCTTCTGAGACTTTACTTGCTAGATCATTGGTAAATGATATCATTTTGCGACAAGTAGATACTTGGGATGTTCAGTGGATGTACAGCATCCAACGAAACAAGGGTCTAGCCATCACACCAAAAATTAGCCTCGTAAAGAATATTGGCTTCAATAGTGGCACTCATTTTAATAATGAAGTTCCATTATTTTATAAAAACGTAAAATTTGGCTCTATTAATGATATTATTTACCATAAAGGACCGATTGTAGCGGATAAAGTGGCAGACTTGTTTACAAAGAAGGTTTTATATCCTCAGTCTTTTTACGAAAAGATGGTGTCAAGGATTATATTACATCTAGCATAACTATAAAGTCAATCCAAAATCACAAATGATGTCTAATTCTATTTTCGAGAGACTTAGGAAATTTTCAAGACAGTATAGTCAACTAGTTGATAATACTATTCAATTTAATAATAATATCAAATTATTAACTACTCATGAAATTCTGAAGCAAGAGAGGTATCGAAATCCCAAATGCCTCAGTAGCTATGGATATAAGTTTTATTCTCAAAATCAGGAGGACGGTTTAATTCATGAGATATTTAAAAGGATAGGGACAACATCCAAGTTTTTTATAGAATTTGGGGTAGGTGACGGTTTGGAAAATAACACTTTAGCTTTACTTTTTGAAGGCTGGCACGGACTATGGATAGAAGGAAACAAGGAGAGTTTTGATAAAATTATTTCTGGATTCAAAAAAGTAATTGACGCAGATGCATTAAGAGTCATCAATGCTCATATAAACATTCAAAACATTGACTCAATCATTTCTAGCAACATGGAAGAAAATGAAATAGACCTTATATCAATAGATATTGATGGGAATGATTATCACATATTTATGGCGATTCTGTCTATAAATCCGAGAGTAATTGTCATGGAATACAACTCCAAATTCCCTCCACACATATCATTTTGTACTACATATAATGCTGGCCATCGATGGGATGGAAGTGACAATTATGGTTCATCACTAAAGTTTTTAGAACAACACTTGACAGAAAAGCACTATAGTTTAGTAGGATGTGATATATCTGGCTCAAATGCTTTTTTTGTTAGAGATGATTTATTAAAAGATAAATTCATGAAGCCATATACCTCTGAAATGCATTATGAATCTTTCAGATCATCACTAGGACTTAATACAAGTGGTCATAGAGCAAGCTATGATACATTGTCACAATTATTTTAGAATTTTGAAAACGAATTATTGTGAAATGCAATATCTGTAATGGCCATATTGATACACTGTTTGAGGCAACGGTTTTAAATAAATACAATGTATCCTATTATAAATGCAAAAGCTGTAGTTTTATTCAAACCGAAAAGCCCTATTGGTTAGAAGAAGCATATACTAGACCTATTTCAGAGTTGGATTTAGGATATTTGCAGCGTAATATTTACAACGCCGAATTATTAGATGAAATTATTTCTAAAAATTTTAATACAAATTCTAAATTTATTGATTTTGGAGGAGGCTATGGCATGCTAGTAAGGTTAATGCGGAATAGGGGATTTGATTTTTATAGATATGATACCTATTGTGATAACCTTTTTTCACAGTTTTTTGATGTAGATCACGAGTCTAATCATATAGGCTTTGAGTTGTTGACTAGTTTTGAGGTGTTTGAGCATTTAGAAAATCCTATGTGTGAGATTGAAAAGATGTTTGAGTTTGCCCCATCGGTTTTATTCTCTACAGAGCTCGTTCCGTTTGGTAAAACTGAAAGTCGGGGTATTCATACCAACTTATTAAAAAATTGGTGGTATTTTTCTTTAGAAACAGGTCAGCATATAGCACTTTATTCTTTAGAGACATTGAAATGTATAGCACAACATTATGATAAAAACTTATATACTAATGGGCATAATTTGCACCTCTTTTCTGACAAGAGTTTACCAAAGAAAGTGCTATTCCCATCCCTCGGATTAAGGATTCTGAGAAGACTAAGTAATTCTAAAAGACCGTCACTAGAACAAAGAGATATAAATGCAATTAAAACAGCAAACCAATCCTCCAATAATTTTAGATAATTGGGATTTATAGCTTGTTATAATTTTATAAAAAAAAATTTCTAATTGGAATAACATGAGGTACTTAATAACTGGGTCCAGTGGATTTGTAGGTCATTACCTCATCGAATTATTGAATAATACCTGCCCAGAAATTGAAATATATGCTACGGCAAGGTCTCATACAAATTTTTCAAATAATCATTTTATCAAATGGACAAAATTGGAACTAAATGATTACGACCAGTTGTGTGACCTAATCAAATCTATCCAACCTAATAATATAGTACATCTTGCAGCCGAAAGCAGTGTTGCTTTTAGCTGGAAAAACCCTACAAAAAGCTATAGAAACAATGTTAACATTTTCCTCAATCTGCTAGAAGCAGTCAGAACTACTAAAGTCAATTGTAGGATTCTTGCAATAAGCTCTTCTGAATGTTATGGTAGAGTGGGTGCCGAAAATATTCCTCTTAGGGAATCATGCAAACTTAATCCTATCAGTCCATATGCTATCGCAAGGGTGTCCCAAGAAATGCTTACTAAGTTATATGTTGACAATTATAATCTAGACATCATAACTTCAAGATCATTTAATCATATTGGACCTAATCAGGACTCCAGGTTTGTCATTCCTTCTTTTATTCATCAGCTGATTTTAAGAAAAAAAACCAAAACTAGAGACGCTCTAAAATGTGGTGATCTATCTGTTATTCGAGATTTTGTAGATGTCAGGGATGTGGTAAAGGCATATCTTTTATTATTAAAAAAGGGAGAAAAGGGTGAAGTTTATAATATCTGTTCAGGACAAGGATATTCTTTACACCAGATATTAGAGATGCTTTCAGAGTATATAGAAATAAAAGTAAATATAGAACAAGACCCTTCTTTGGTTAGGCCTAATGATAACCCAATAATAATAGGTGATCATTCAAAAATTACTAGTATATGCAATTGGCGCCCAAAGATAGCCTTAGAGGATAGCCTCAAGGATATAATCAACCATGTATCTCAAAATGTATAAAGATGAAAATTTTTTTTGATTATCAGACTTTTCATTATCACCGTTTTGGTGGAATATCAAAGTACTTCATCCATCTTTTTGAAGAATTTGAATTAATGTCAGATATAGATTTTAATCTCGGATTGAAATCCAGCCCAAACGAACATCTGAAGCTATATGATAATCAGTATTATTATGATGAGTCCAATGTATCTTTTGGATTAGTACTGAAATTGAAAAAAAAATGGCTTGAAATGCAGAATAGAAAAAAGTCAATAAGGGAATTGAAAAAAGAAAACTATGACCTGTTTCATCCTACTTATTATGACCCTTATCACGTTAGATATAATAGAAAACCTCTTGTAGTAACTGTGTATGACATGGTTCATGAAAGATTTGCTGATAAGTTTACTTTTTCGGATCATAAGACCATAGAATGGAAGAAATTAGTGTGTGAAAAAGCAACGAAAATTATTGCAATATCAGAAAGCACAAAAAATGACCTTATTGAGATTTTAAAGATTCCAACCGAGAAGATAGATGTCATTCATTTGGCGGTGAAAGACTTGAGTTCATATAAAACCGATACAGTTTTTTCGTTAAAAATCCCTCAAAAATATATCCTTTATATTGGCAATCGAGGTTTGTACAAAAATTTTAATAATTTCATCCATGCTATAGCACCAATATTAAAGGAAGATGACCAAATGAAGTTAGTTTGTACAGGACCAGATTTTAATCTCAAAGAATTACAGTATATAAATGACTTGGGAGTGTATGGTGATCAATTGATTCACCTTTTCCCAAATGATGATGAAATGAACAACCTTTATCAAAAAGCACAGATTTTTGTATTCCCATCACTTTATGAAGGTTTTGGCCTTCCTATTTTAGAGGCATTTTCTGTAGGATGCCCAGTTGTGATGAGCAACACTAGTAGTCTGCCTGAAGTGGGCGGAGAGGCTGCAGCTTATTTTGATCCTTATAGTATTAATGAAATGAGAATTAAGATTAAGAACATTCTTTATAATAAAGCCAAGCAATCTGAAATGATTGAACTTGGCAAAAAAAGGGTTAAAAAATTTAGCCTGGAGAAAACTGCTCAAAAAACTTTACATGCTTATAAATGTCTTATATAGAGTAGTTCAATTTTTTTGAATATAAATGGCCGTCATTCATTTAATAATTGAAAACAACGCCACCTTCTATTAATTTTTATTATTCCTACACCGAAAATCCCTACTATCACTGTAACACCAAAAAAAACCTACTTTTACATCTCATGATTCAACCCCACAAAATATGCCTTATAGCCGTAGGGTCTACCACATGGATGGCAGGACATATATACATCCAGCATATTATAAAAGCACTGACCACTTACTATCCTGATGTTGAGTTACATCTGATCATCCATCCGTTACAGAAAAAATCACTATTTGCGAGAGAGATACAGCAGGGAGTGCATATACACCGCTATATATGGCACAAGAGTATGCCCCTTTACAAACGCGTGATCTCGATAATATACGCGGGGCTCAAAGGCAGAAAACTACATTCTCTCTCTGAGATTATAGAGCATATCCATCCTGACTTTGTATATCCCAGCATCTTGGCTAATGATCTACCTAACGGAACTCACTGGATACCCGATTTTCAGCATAAGATATTACCTGAGTACTCTCCAGGACAACATTATACAGATAGAGAGCAATGGGTAAAAGATGTGATACATGAAGCTCGACATCTCGTAGTGAGCAGCCATACTGCGAGGGGGCATCTACAAGATCATTATAATACCGACGGTATTAAGATTGATGTGTTGCCGTTTAGAGCCAGTTTTGACAAGAGTATTTTTAATCACAATCCTAGTGATATGTTATCCAGATATGACCTCCCTAAGCGGTATTACATATACTCTAGCAATCTATGGAAACATAAAAACCATATGTGCCTATTGAAGGCAATGGAGCACATGATAAAGGCAGATAAGCAAGCCTGTCTCGTACTGACAGGAACTATGCTCGATCCCCGCAATAAGAGATACAAGGAAGAAATCTATACATTTATAAAAGATACGGGGATAGAGGCTCATATCAAAATACTGGGCATGATACCAAGGATAGATCAGCTTCAGCTACTGCGACAGTCAGTGGCCATCGTACAACCATCTTTCTTTGAAGGATGGAGTTCACTTGTAGAAGATGCCAGAGCAATAGGCAAACGTATCATCGTATCTGATATCCCTATACATAGAGAGCAAGCCCCTTATCAAGGAATCTTTTTTGATCCCAACAATGTGGAAGAGCTTGTAGCTATACTTACGGAAATATGGCGTACAACTGAGGCAGGCCCAGATCCAGAAAGCGAAGTATGGGCACGTCATAATAGTGATCTACTATGTCGATCGTTTGCCGATAAGTTTGTGGATATTGCCATTAATAATGCCCGACTATGAAGCTAAAAAAAACACATAACGGGAATACTAATCTACACCTATGGACTTATGGCAATATCTACGAACTGGTATATCATTGCAAAGATGCAGATGAGTGGAATAACATAATATTTTGCGTATATCCATACCCTGACACCGCTGTAGCCCGTACCAGAGACATAAGAAAAGGTATACCTTATGCTGACAATACATTTGAGCATATCGTCGTGACCAGAGTCATAGAGCATCTCACTCTCGATGAAAACAAAATATTCCTACTCGAACTACATCGTGTACTTTGTCCTAATGGTATCATACGATTTTCTACACCAGACCTCACACAAAAAGTACAAACCTATATAGATACTTATGATCAATATAAACTGGACCCCACTGAGGCCAACTACAACAGTTATCACTGGGCAGTACTCGATCTAAACGACCAGTCAAGTAGAAATCATTCAGGTGGATTAATGCTTCCTACTGCTAGGTCTGGTATGGTGAGTAAGAGTGATATGAGAGCTTCTAGTGGCGATGTAATGGATTATATACTAGCTGGCAAAAAACCACCTGTGACAAAACCTCACAATAGTGTCATGTCTGTACTATATGGCATCGTGCGAAGTATCATATATATGATAAAAGGCACACATCCACACACTACAAGAGAGGCCAATATGTGGATGTATGATCAATCTATATTGAGAGATGTGCTAGTAGAGGCAGGATTTGGATCTGTGTCTACTAAGGATTACCATACTTCGGATATCGCTGATTATAATAGATATGCTTGGGATACCTCTCCACATGGTGATTATGATGTAGAGCCTTCTTTATATATAGAAGCCCTAAAACCAATCAAGTGAAAAAAGCAAGCACTAACACATATAATCAGACTCAATTGTATCTATGGCGAGAAGGCGGTACTGTACATTTTCATGAAAAAAATGTCGCCTTTGAGCATTGGAATAACATAAGATTTCAATCATTGCCCTACCCAGACAAGGAGCACTATACTACCGTAGATGTAAGAAAAGGACTGCCTTATAGTGACCATACTTTTGATGCCATATATGCTTATCATATCAGTGAGCACCTTACGTGGCATGAGAATATAGCATTCACACATGAGCTATACAGGGTACTCAGACCTGGGGGCGTCTGCAGGCTATCTACTCCTGACTTGCACCTCAAAGCCGTAGATTATCTGCACCAAGTCAAACAAAATAAAATTGATCCATCCATAGATAATCGAAAAAATTATTACTGGTCTGTATATGGGTTAATAGATCAGCTGGCCAGAGTAAGTAGTGGAGGAGAGATGCTCAAGGCATTGCGATCAGGATTCTACAATGAGTCATACATCAAGGATAATTATGGAGATGTACATATGAGCTATATTAGTGAAAAACAGAACAGAAGAGATCAAGCAGAAAGTAAGGGGCTAGAGTATTATATATATGCTATTTATAGAAAACTGATAACCCTATTTTCTAATGATAAGCACAGAATATATATTGAGAATGAACGATTCTATTTTGATGATATAAGCTACAAGAGATTGATGCATACTTGTGCATTTGTAGAGGTAACTGCTATGACTTACAATACCTCATCTATACCACATTGGGATGTATACATGATGGATACTTCTGAGCATGGCGACTATCCACTAGAGCCTTCGTGCTTTGTGGAAGGCAAGAAGACGATTCTCAAAGATTAGGTGTTATACCACATCTGTCTCAAAAGACATTTTTTCCCAAAAGGTAAGTTATACTCTTCTTTGTAAGTTTAATCTTGAGCGGCTGTGAAGATCATTGTGAACAAGCCACTCAGCCCGTCAAAGGTCTGTTCGCATATCTGCTGCCTTTTGATTGTCCTTACTTTGTAGTAATCTCTCGCCTTGCCTTTTTTATACAGTAGCTTACCATGCTCGGACTTATACCTTTTTGTTCTGAAATCTCTTTTCAACTCAGTCTTGACAGAATATAAAATCAATTACATCAAATCATTACTTTGCTTTCATTGCAAAACTAGGTCTTTGCTAGAAATAGGGATAGATGTAGGCAGTAGAACAGACCCCTTTCTCACATATCACAATTGCCGTCTGCTATAATTGCCGGAATAAGATTATATGCTATTTTATTTCACCTATTTTCCCTATTTCCCCCTTAATTGGTGCCTATTGCCAGTTTAATAATAAATGCACTATTTTGTAAAATATCAGTAGACAAAGATGAATAACACTATATGACCAGTCATAATCCACTTATTACCATCATCACTATAGTCTACAACGGTGCTGTACATATAGAACAAACCATACAAAGTGTAGTCACACAACAATATCCTGATTATGAATACATCATCATAGACGGAGCCAGTACGGATGACACTATAAAAACAATAAAAGAGTATGAGACCCAAATAAATCACTGGATAAGCGAACCTGACAAGGGCATATATAATGCATTAAACAAAGGCATTGTATTGTCAAAAGGTAAATACATAGGTATCTGCCATAGTGGCGATAGATTGGAAAAGGGAATTCTAAAAAAGATAGCTAAATTATTAGAATCCAAAGATCAGGATATCTTTCACGGCAGTTTAAACTATGTAAATACAAAAGGGAAATCGGAGTTGAGGAAGCCACAAGCTACAAGCTTCCTTAAAAGATACTGTAGTATTCACCACACCGCTTCATTTATAAAGAGGACAGCCTTTGATAAAGTAGGGCTTTTTCCTGTAGATTTTATAATAGCAGGAGATTATTATTGGTTTTTGAAAGCATATCTGGAAGACTGCACTTTTGAAGAAATGGATGTAGTTGTCACTAAATTTAAAGGCGGTGGAGTATCTGATCAAAACTTATGGAGGGCATATTTCGAAAACTTCAAAGCTCAACAAAGATTATTTAAAAGACCAATTTCTAAAATAGCAAGTACATTTTTTCTTTTATATAGAATGAGTTATTGGGTTTTGAATAAATTTTGGCATTTTATTCGATGAATGTGTAAAATTTACCCTACTTGAGCACAAAGTGTTCACAAAGTGTTCACAAAGTGTTCACAAAGTGTTCACAAAGTGTTCATAATGTGTTGATAATCAGGTGTTAGACAAGGAGCTAAATTAATCTTTTACCGTTTTAGGTCTTCTAAATTCACTTTCCTCTTTCCATTGAGGCCATTCTTGGCTGTTAGCTAGTCTTAACCCAATATCCTGATACAGAGCACCATCTTGTAGCATACCTTCAAAATTCCACTCTTCGGGATCAAACTCATCAGCAGGGGCATGATAGCGCTCAGCTGTATAAGTTTCTTTAAATTTTTTGGCATATTCTTTTCCTTTTTCCCTATGATCATAACCTCCTTCGCCAAACAAGACAGGCACTCCCTTTTTGGCAAAATTAAACTGGTCTGATCGAAAAAAGAACCCTTTTTCTGGTTCTTGTTCATTAATGACATAACGGCCTTGTTTTTTAGCAGCATCAGCCGAGATTTCATCCATGTCAGAATGACCCATGCCTACAATAGTAAAGTCGTTCATGAGGCCTGCTGGGTTGACTCCATCCATGTTTAGATTAGCAACAGTTTGAGCCAATGGATATATAGGGTTTTCAGAATAGTACTCAGAGCCTAATAGGCCTTGTTCTTCTGCGGTTACAAAAAGGAATATTACTGATCTCTTGGGTTTCTTTTTACTTATTGCAAAAGATTCTGCTATGGCTAAAACAGTAGCTGTACCACTGGCATTATCCAAAGCTCCATTGTATATAGAATCTCCATTTACGACTTTGCCCACTCCTATATGATCCCAATGGGCAGTATATAGCACATATTCATCAGGATAGGTAGAGCCTTCTATTATACCAATTACATTCTTAGATGTGCATTCCACATTTTTAGAAGTAATAGATGCTGATGCAGTTGCAGTTAATGGTATAGGCTTGAACCCAGGAGTTCTTGCTTTTTTAATCAAATCGCTTAGATTTTGGCCAGAGGCTTCCATAATCTTCTTTGCAGCATCTAAGGAAACCCATCCTTTTATCCCACAATCATTCGTTCTATCCATGCCAGCTAATCCTTGTTGTGATCCTGTCCAAGAACTTTGTACTACAAACCATGGATACCCTGCTGATGATGTCTCATGAATAATTAATAACCCATCAGCTCCTTGTCGATCAGCTTCGTCGTATTTATAAGTCCATCTACCATAGTAGGTCATGATATCACCTTTGAAAAAATCAGCATCATCACCTCCATATCCAGGGTCATTCACTAATACTACTGCCGTTTTTCCCTTCATATCCATCCCTTCATAGTCATTCCATCCTCTTTCAGGAGCTACAATACCATATCCGCAGAATACCAATTCAGAATTATTCAAAGACAGGGCGTCTATTTTTCTTTCTGTATTAATCACAAAGTCTTTGCCAGAATGGAGAGATATCTTCTGTGATTTTGTCTCAATTACGAGATCACTGTCCATGCTGGTGTTAATGTCCAATAATGGCACATCTTGGATATAACTATCGCCGTTTCCAGGAGAGATACCTATTTCTTTTAAAGTTTTGGTCAAGTAAGCAACCGTCTTTGTTTCTCCGTCAGTACATGGCATTCTTCCCAAAAAATCATCAGATGACAATACTGACATATGCTTTTCAATACTCGATATGTCAATATTTGGCAATGTCATCTCTGAAGGTGTACAGGACAATATTTGAATTAAGACTAAGACACAAAAAAGGTTTTTCATTTCAAATCAATTATATTATGAAGGGTAACTACTCAGGGAGCGCTTTTAAGATAAACAATTATTGAGTTCACTCCGAAAACTTTCAAACCCAAAAAAATTTACTTCGACAAGCTCAGCATAAATATTTTGTCGAAAAATACATTTTACTCAACTCGCTGATACTCAGGCACACCGAATCGAAAAATTTGCAAATTTCATCCAAAATAACTCTTTTTATGAAAAATGTTAGTTTCCAGAGTAGGCTCAATTGTTATTTTTTGCCAGATTATGCTCTTTTTAAGGCATACCAGAGCTATGGTTAAAAATAGAGTAGAAAAAGAGCCCATAAAATTTATATTTCATGGGTTTTATATTTCTTAAAAGGGTATTTCTAGAAAAATTTGCAGATGATAGCCCCCATGATAATTAAGGTAACAAACCAATATCCTGTATGAATACCAATGTATTTCCACCCTCTTCTTTCAAAAAGAGCATTAATAGCAATTAAAGGAAAAGCAAACATAAAGGCTACAAGTCCTCCGTGTAAAGCTAGATGTTTCAAGGATCTGAATTCGCCTCCATAATCAGCCATAAATGACTCCAAAAGAGTTTTGGCCTCAACATTGCCAGCATCTGCTAAAGGCTGTAATATCTGCATGATACCAATCTGATGAATTACAATAGTTGTCAAAGCAAATGCTATTAAAATGCTGAATAATAATGACAGTCCAAAAATCATTGCCATATTTCCTCCTTCAAGATCTTCTTCTTTGAAGCCATTGACATTCATCCATGACTTTCCGAAAAGTGGGCCATAATATATAGATCCTATAATAAGGGGAATAAGTGCGGCTCCAGCTATAGCTAAAAAATTTAGTTCCATTTGTTTTATTTTTATTTTGATTATAAATATGTAAATAAACAGGTCATTGTACTTCTTAAATTAGTACGAACCGTGCCTAACAAGCTAATGCATGAGGCACTAAATGTAATAAACTCCTTTAAATTTAGTTTGGATTTGAGTAAAAAAAGGGGCAAGATGTTTATTTCATGCCCCTTTTAGTTTTTTTTGCTTTCATCTTAATCCCTACCTCCTGCCATCATAAGCAAGAAATAAAGAAACATAACCAATGCGGACAAAGCACTTGCTACATAGGTCATAGCTGCCCACCACAAAGCATCTTTGGCTCCTTCATATTCTATGCCATTGGTATTGCCCGAATCGTCTAGCCAAACCAATGCTCTTCTGCTTGCATCAAACTCTACAGGCAATGTAACCATAGCAAACAGTGCCGTTAATCCAAAAGTGACAACAAGAGCCATCATTAATATGTTACCCAACATTCCTGCCCCTGCACCAGCTCCAAATAAGAAACCCATAAATAAAAACTGCTGCATTTTAGACGATGCCTGCACAGCAGGTACTAGTGCTGATCTCATTGTAAGCATTTTGTAGGCTTTTGCATGCTGTACGGCGTGACCACATTCGTGAGCTGCCACTGCGGCGGCAGAAACATTTATTCCCTGATATACTTCTGGACTGAGCGTAATGGTCTTTTTAAGAGGATTGTAGTGATCAGTAAGAAACCCCTTGCCCTGAGTAATTTTTACATCGTGTATACCATAGTGATCTAGCATTTCTTTTGCTATTTCAGCCCCTGATTTACCCGACTTTACAGGAATTTGTCTATAGTATTTGAATTTAGATTTTAATCTTCTACTAATGAGCCATCCTGCCAAAGTGGACAAACCAATTACTAAATAATAACCTATCATAGTATTCTAGTTTAATTTATGTTATGACGTCAAATTTGGTGTAAGGTCTCAATATTTCTGGAATATTAATGCCATTTCCCGTCTGATTGTTTTCAAGTAAAGCCGCTAATATTCTTGCTAGTGCCAATGCACTACCATTTAATGTATGAGCCAGCCTCTTCTTACCAGTGTCATCTTTGTACCTCAATTTAAGGCGATTGGTTTGATAAGTTTCAAAATTAGATACGCTACTTACTTCTAGCCATTTCTTTTGAGCTGCTGAAAACACCTCGAAATCATAAGTCAATGCAGATGTAAAACCGAGGTCACCACCACATAAACGCAATATACGGTAGGGTAAGTTCAGTTTTACCAGTAGTTTTTCGACATGTGATACCATTTCATCGAGCACTTCATATGATTTTTCAGGGTGTACTACTTGTATTATCTCCACTTTATCAAACTGATGCACCCGATTAAGCCCTTTTACATCTGATCCATAAGAGCCAGCTTCTCGCCTAAAACACGGTGTATAACCCGCTACTTTAATAGGCATATCAGTTTCCTTGATGATGACATCTCTAAATATATTAGTGATGGGCACTTCTGCGGTAGGAATGAGGTAAAGGTTGTCAACAGGCATGTAATACATTTGGTCCTCTTTGTCAGGAAGTTGCCCAGTTGCTTTCGCTGAATCTTCATTTACAAGATGAGGCGGTATAATCTCTTCATATCCAGCTGCATGGGCTTCATCCAAAAAGAAATTAATCAATGCACGTTGATATTTTGCTCCTTTGCCTCTATATAATGGAAACCCAGAGCCTGTAATTTTTGTACCCAATTCGAAATCTATAAGGTTGTATTTTTTAGCTAATTCCCAATGAGGTTTAGCATTTTTATACAAATCAGAAATGGCACTCGTGTTTTCCTTAATGATTTCATTGTCTTCTTCTGTTGTTCCAAAAGCTACAGATACATGAGGCACATTGCCTACTGTGAGCAAGAGATTTTCCAAGTCATCAAGATTGTCTCTTTGATTTTGCTCAAGCACTGCACTTTTTTCTTTTAACTCAGTAACAATGTTTTTTTTCTCATTTGCTTCTTTGACTTTCCCTTCTTTAAACAATTGCCCTATCTCTTTGGCACATTTATTTTGACTGGAAAGTAAGTGGTCTAATTCTGTCTGAGTGTTTTTACGGCGATCGTCAGCATTGATTATTTTTCCAATAATAGCAGCAGGGTCAATCATTTTTCGTTTGCTGAGTCCCGCTATAACCTTATCCTTTTCGTTTCTTATCTGTTGTAATGTGAGCATTAAATATATTTGAGGAAACAAATAACAATAAAGAATTTCCTTTAATCAAATAAAATTGTAATTTTGCGCCGTTATTTCTGCTCTCCCAAATTCTATACCTATATAAAATTTGATAATTAATTCCTGCTGAGAGTAGCAATTCAAAAATATCTATTTGAAAATTTCACACACATTATCTTAATCTAATTATGTACGATATCCTGCGTTTGAACGAAATGTTGGTGCCAGAGCTCCGCGATGTAGCAGAATCCCTTAACCTAAAGAGTTATAAAAGACTCAGTAAACAAGAATTAATTTATAAAATACTGGATGAACAAGCACTTGCTAATAATCCAGTCAAATCAGAACCAAAGCAAGAACCAAAAACAAAAAAGCCTGTTGCAAGAAAACCACGAGCTCCTAAAAAACCAAAAGAAGAGGTGCGGGCAAAAGAGCCAATAAAAGAAGAGACCAAAGAAAAAGAAGAGACCAAAGAAAAAGAAGAAAAATCAACTCCGTCAAAAGAACGAAAAAATGAATCCGCTGATAAAAGTGGAGACAGAAGAAGAGAACAAGATGATACAGCAGGGTCTGACAATAACAGAGACAGAAGAAGAGATGACCAAAGAGGTAGAAACGATAGAGGTGATAGAGGAAATTCGAGAAATAGAAATGAAGGAAGAGAAAGGGAACGTAAAGAGGAAAAACCGAAAAAGTTTCATGTAGAAATAGATGGTATAATAGAAGGTGAAGGCATTTTAGAAATGATGTCTGATGGATATGGCTTCTTAAGATCAGCAGATTACAACTATCTTACATCTCCAGATGATATTTATGTATCACCATCCCAAATTAAATTATTTGGTCTTAAGACCGGTGATCAGGTAAGAGGAGCAATTAGACCCCCTAAAGAAGGTGAAAAATATTTTGCACTTTTGAAAGTATCAGGTATAAATGGACTAGAACCAACTTCTATAAGAGATAGAGTGCCTTTTGAATATTTGACACCACTTTTTCCACAAGAAAAATTCAATTTATCTGTCCATCCTCTAGGTAAGGATTATGGCAATAGAATGATAGATTTATTTTCACCTATTGGAAAAGGTCAAAGAGGCTTGATTGTAGCACAACCTAAAACAGGTAAGACATTTTTACTCAAAGATGTAGCAAATGCAATAGCTGATAATCATCCTGAATGTTATATGATCGTATTGCTGATTGATGAGCGTCCTGAAGAAGTAACTGATATGATGAGAAGTGTGAGAGGAGAGGTAATTGCTTCTACATTTGACGAGCCAGCTGCCAATCATGTAAGAGTAGCTGATATTGTCATAGAAAAGGCAAAAAGGATGGTAGAATGTGGCCATGATGTTCTTATACTTTTAGATTCTATCACACGATTAGCTAGAGCATACAATACCGTTGCCCCATCTAGTGGAAAAGTTTTATCGGGTGGAGTAGAAGCAAACGCATTACAAAAACCTAAGAAATTTTTTGGTGCGGCCAGAAACATTGAAAATGGAGGTTCACTTACTATTTTAGCTACAGCCTTAACAGATACAGGATCAAAAATGGATGAAGTAATTTTTGAAGAATTTAAAGGTACCGGCAATATGGAGCTACAGCTAGATAGATCTTTGGCTAATAAGCGTATTTATCCTGCTATTGATCTTACCAAATCAAGCACAAGAAGAGAAGAATTACTCATGGATGAAGGCATGCTGTCAAGAATGCATGTATTAAGAAATCATCTTGCAGACATGAAACCAGACGAGGCTATGCAGTTTTTAAGATCTCAAATGAATGGCACACAAAGCAACGAAGAATTCTTAGTTGCAATGAATAGCTGATTAGCACTTAAAATAATTGCCTAACTGGTAAAGATGGACTACTTTTGCAGCCCGTTTTTACGGAATGATGAAATATTAGATTAAGGTTTTTGTAAAAATTTTATAAAATGAAAAGGACTTTTCAGCCATCAAATAGAAAAAGAGCGAATAAACACGGATTCAGAAGTCGCATGAGTACGAAGAATGGCAGGGCAGTTTTGGCCAGTAGAAGACTCAAAGGACGAAAGAAACTCACTGTTTCTGACGAATTTCGAGGAAAATAAGATCAGACTGTTCTATTTTAGAGCCTTCACCATCTGATTATTGCACTGAAAACTAACACTCTTCCCAAAAAGGAAAAACTTAAGAGTTTTAAATTAATAGAGCTTCTTTTTCAAGAAAGGAGGTCTATAAAGTGCTACCCCTTTGTTATCATTTACAAAAAGATTGAAAAAGTAAATGAGGTTCCTATACTTTTTGGTGTATCTGTTTCAAAAAGAAACTTTAAAAAGGCAGTAGATCGAAATAGAATAAAAAGGTTAATAAGGGAGACTTATCGTACCCAAAAAAAATCACTCTCTATACCCAAAGACTCGGCTTACACATTGGCCGCAATGTTCATATACATTAGTCGAGATTATCCTAAATTTAAGACCATTCAGCAGGACATGATGCATGCAATATCCAAAGTGAACAAATTGCCCTAAACGTTAAGCAATTTAGAAGGTTTTAAAATCTATATCCATTCAAAAATGGAATGCTTATGTTTAGCATTAGAAAAAAATTCAGGTTTGAATGTAAATTGTCTCATAGCATTTATTTTTTGCGCTTATCTCCAAATACAGAATGGCTGCGCTCAGCAAGGGTTATTCTTACAGATAGAAGAAATCAACTCTCCTGAATCTATTAAAATTCCAATAGGTAGTACTATCATATTTAAAGCACCCAAATATTCTGAACAATGGCAAAAAGGTGTCATTAAGAAAATTCTTTACAAAGGCAATACCATTATTTTTGATCACACCTTCATGACCTTAGATGAAATAGAAAAAATTAAAATTAAGAATTTTGGTGGCCAAGCCGTAGGGTTTATATTACAGATGTTTGGAGTAGGCTGGCTGGGCCTTGGGGCTATTGCAGATTTAACAAATATAGGGCCTGATAACAATTTGGATAAGACAAATATCATTATTGGGGCTGTAGCTATCGGAACTGGTGTTTTGATCCAAAAAGTAAGTGGCAATAAGGTTTATACCAATAATAAGACACATAGATTTAGATTAGTAGATCTGAGGTTTTCTGTAAAAGATAAGGAGGACTGAGTATATTGTATTATTGGTGGTGCTGTCCGAGTAAGTACTCAATATTGCAATCATCATAAAAAGGCTGAAGCCTTTAAGCTGAATAGCCAAGGGCAACGCCTTTGGTTGAAAAGCGAATGTTGTGTTTTGACGGCATTTTTTGACCAAAAATGATAACAAATCTTTCTGGTTACACAAAATATTGAGTTCTTACCCCTACGATACCTGATTCATATAAAAGATAACTATACACCCGCAACATATTTCGCCTTAAAAATGGTCTCTACCAGAATGATATCGTGAAATATTTTCTTAGCACACCACTGCGCAATGTTACAGCCCCATAAATAAAAGGACAAAGTTCTAAAAATATTATTAGAACTTATGGACATGAAAATCACACAAAGCGGCAGGAAACAATACACTGTTGAAGAAAAGCTCAAGATAATAGAAGAGATTAGGGAGAATGGGGTCAGATTAACCTGTTCTAAATATGGTATATATCCTGGATCATATTACTATTGGAAAAGACAGCTACTAACCCAAAGTGAACAGGGGCTAGTTCGTAGCTACAACAAAGCCACAAAAAGCAAGGTGAAACTATTGGAAAAACAAGTGGAGACACTGAAACTATTGTTGGCCAAAGAAAAGCTTGAATCACGGTTGAAAGATGACTTGCTTAAAAAAAAATATCCAGAACTGAGAAAGTGATGGTATCAAAATTATATATGAA
>JAZGFD010000124.1:0-23385 GCA_036479115.1 Saprospiraceae bacterium
ACCATAAACAAGCCATTTTGACAATCAATGACAGAGCCTCTGGCTTACTTTTTATGGATAAGGTTATGAGTAAACAATCCATCCAGATCGAAAGAAAATCAGTTGAATTACTGGAAGATTTTGCTCCTCTTTTTCACACTATTACCTCCGACAATGGCAAAGAATTTGCCAATCATAAGAATATTGCAGAACTTTTGGACATAGATTTCTATTTTGCAAAACCATATCACTCTTGGCAAAGAGGAGCTAATGAAAATCTCTAAAATTGAATCAGCAGGCTTCCGTTGCATTTATTAATTGAATGCAGGAAAAAATTAAGAACGATAATATTATTCATATGTCCTGACTTATTATTTGGCTATAAAATGGGTCACATTTTCCAAGTCCCAATCAATAACCAATCCGTCAGAAAGACTCTGTGCTACTTTTTTACCATATAAGACTTCGCATAAATATAGAGCTGCTTCAAAACTTTTGGCCCCTCCTGCAGAAGTAATAAATTTTTTATCATGTACAAATAGCACGTCTTTTTTTACATCTAGATGAGGGAACATGTCTTTATATTTCTGAATGTCACCAGGAAAAGTAGTGGAGGTTACATCATCTAATAATCCAGCTTTAGCCAATACAAATGCGCCATCACAATGACTTGTTACCCAAATGGCTTTATCGCCTACTTTTTTTACCCATGAAATCATTTGTGTATTTTCGAGATCACTGTCTAAATGATGCTCTGCACTAGGCACTACCATAATATCAATGTGAGGTACTACTTCAGCAGTATAGTCATAATCAGGGAGAATATACAAACCTTCAAATGATCTTATTGGCTCCAAAGTATTGGCTACGGTAAATGTATTCATGGCCTTTATGCCTTCTCTAAAAATGGTATGTTGGAAGATATCGTAAGGTGCAGTAAGTTCTGTATTAAAAACACCATCCATGATAAGAAAACCTACATTGTAGTAATCAGGGTTGAGGATTGGTTTTTCTTTTAAAGGCTTTATATGCTGGATTGGGATTGAATGTTCATTTGATGCATCACATCCAACAAAAAGGGCAACCAAAAAAATAAAAAACAGTCTCACATCAAAATTTTATAAAATGAAAATAAAAACCTCCATTGCTGGTAATCTCTAGAGTTGGAAAAGGCACTTTGAATACATTTAATATCTGAAGCAGACTTTTTACAAATTTACTCTTTGTAGGAATACGAGTGAGGTCTATATCTGGTGAAAAATAAAACTGATGGTATCGGGGAAAATCTCGTTCTTTCAAATTAAAATATTTATCATCGGCTAGCCAAGAGTTATCAAAACCTCCAAACATATTTTCAGCACCATAGCCTATTGACATATTAAGCCAATTTGGCCATTTTTTTGCATTGATAATTTCTTTAATATTGAGTGACACCCAATAAGTTTGAGCATTATAATCTTTTAATAATCGAGAAGGAGCATTGTTTCCAAAAAGGTCATCAGCTCTGTCATTTAATAATATACTTTGTCCACTATTACTTGTGACCATTTGGTCATAAGACCTCACTCCGCCAGAGACTTTGAATAAAATATTTTGGCTGCCCCAAGTGGCTTGTTGGACAACAAACAAAGAGGCCCCTAGCACATTAGCTCCAAAATCAGGGACAGAGAACCCCCATTGGGATGAAAATCCATCTAAAACTTCTATGGTGCTCTGAAACAATAATGCTGTGAGAGCGCCATAAGTAATTGATTTTTTATCAGCTACACCTGCCCATTTATATAAATGATAGGCATATATACTTTGAAATTGTGAAGAGAAGATGTGGCCTATTTTATCCATGTGTTCCCATTCACCCCAATCATTATAAAAGTGAAAAGATGATCTGGGATAATCATTATACCATGCTTCATTTAATAAATAAGTGGTAGTGCCATATCCAATACTAAGGACTGTGGTCGTCCATGTCAATCTCGAATTTTGTAAAGAATCTGGAGAGACTTGAGAATAAACATCAAAAGATAATGTAGAAAAAAGCATCAAAACAATAATAAAAGAGGCCCATTTTTCTTTCATAATACAGGGTATTGCTGCGATGTGGAAATATTAATAAAAACGTAACTACTCTGGTACAACAAATTTGGTTAAAAAAAGCTTTTTTTGGCTATTCTCGCTTCAAATCGAAGATATGTCTATATAATGGAGATACACTAACCAATAAAATAGGTTAGTAATAACTCTGCTATTTAAGCTCAAATGAGCTTCAATTAAAAAAACAAACAAACTTTTTTTATCTCAAAAGCATTTACCTAAGTAGTTACAACAAAACACTTTGTCTTAAACCCACATAATAAAATATTAAGAGATACCTAAAAATGCAGCTTTTTGTTCGTTTAGATGGTATCTTTCGTAATTGAAGATGATTTCAAAAATAACATATGCAAAGACTCATACGATTTGTAATTCCTATATTATTAGTCATTAGTATAAAGGGATATAGCCAGGATAAGCATTTTACTAATTTTAGAATGGCACCACTAGCTGTAAATCCTGCACTTACTGGAGCCTTTGAAGGTACTTATAGGCTTACTGGAGTATACCGAGCACAATGGACCAGTGTGACCAGTTTTGGCAATGGATATAAAACGCCACATATCAGTATCGACATTCCTATATTAGGAGGGCTTTTGATGAAAAATGACTGGATAGGAGTGGGTATTTCTATAGTGAGTGACAATGCTGGATTTGCTAAGTATAGAAGTGGTTTTGCCGGCACATCTGCCACTTACCACATGGGAATGGATGATAAATACAGCAGGGTGTTTTCTATTGGGTTCCAATATGGGCGAAAAAATCAAAAATTTAGCGGCAATGATATACGTACTCCTTCTGTGCTAGTTGGCGGCCCTAAAGAGCCCCTTATTTTAGACAATGAAGGTAATACTAAAGCAATATCAAATGGATATATAGGAATAGGGGTCACTTACAAGGCAACGCTAAATGACGAAGGTGATCTTTGGAGAGCAGGCCTGGCATTAAAAGGAATAGGCTCATCAAAAGGAAGTTTTCTATCCATAGATTCGTCAGCACAACAACGAACGAACCTAACCAAACCCACTCTTGTAGGTTTCACACAAGCATCAATGATAATGACAGAAAAGGTACGAATCAACCCTGCGGTCATTTTTCAAACAAATAGTGGGTTTGTCACATTAGAAGCACAGGCTACTGCTGATTATCTTCTGAATGCGAAGAAAAGACAAATCATTACTGCTGGATTAGGATATCGTATTGGAGACTCAATAAACCTATTAGCAGGTATGCAAATTAAAGACTTAAAAATAGGCTTAGCATATGATATTACAGTATCGGGGTTTAGTGCTGCTACTCGAAATGGGGGTTTTGAAATATCAGTAGGATACATTGGAAAAATATTTAAAAAGCCTGATATGCATCCTATCATTTTATGCCCAAGGCTTTAAAATCAAGATAAGTTGTACCTGCAAAAGAGAAACGCAATGAAGAAATTACTACCATTCATTTTATACCTAAGTGCACAAAGTATTCTTACTGCACAACCACTTAAAACACTTCCGTATGAGCTCAATCTGGAAGTAGCAGAAGAAGAATTTGAAAAAGGAGAATATCTCAATTCTATAGAGTATTACGAAAAATGTTATAAGCAAGTAAAATCAGCCGATGTGGCACTCACGGTGGCTTATATGCACTATAAGTTGCGAAATTTTGAAAGATCTTCAAACTGGTATAAGCGAGTGATGACTAAAGATGAAGACAATATATTTGTAGATGAAAGATATGCCTATGGCAATGTATTCAAAGCACTAGGAAAGTATAAAGAAGCAGGTGAACAATACGAAAAATTGATATCTATCAGTTCAAATGAAGAGCTCAAATCTCTATGTAGAATGGCCCTGAAAGGAATAGAAATGTCTCTTGGAACAGAGCCTAACCCTGATATACTGGTGACTCTAGCTGAAGGCAGCGTAAATTCTGGATCACAAGAGTTTAGTCCTTACCAATACGACGAGGGGACTCTATATTTTGGATCATTTCAGCGCAGAAAAGAAATTGTTCTTGATGGAAAAGAAAAAGGCTATCATGCCAAAATATATACAGCAGAACTCACAGATAAGGGTTTTTCTAAACCTGTGGCTTTGAGTGCATCTATAAATAGAGATGGCTACCATACAGCTAATGTGACATTTTCACAAGATAAGAGAACAATGTACTTCACAAGACAACTCATTCAACACAATGAGGTGATCACATCTACCATATTTTATGCCCGTCAAGATGATGATGGCTGGAAATCGCCTACACCAGTAGCTACTATAAATGGTGAACATATAGCAAAACATCCGGCAGTAGGTGAATTGTTTGGTGAGCAAGTACTCTTTTTTGTATCCAATCAAGATGGGGGCCTAGGAGGTTTTGACATCTACTATTCTGAAATAAATGGAGAAAGCATGAGTGCTGCTGTCAACCTAGGTGAGAAAATCAATAGCTCACAAGACGATATAACCCCTTTTTATAGTGGCGGAAAGCTATATTTTAGTACTGACGGCAGACCTAGTATGGGTGGTCTTGATATTTATAAAACAGAATGGAATGGAAAAATATGGAGCGAAGCCCAAAATATGGGTATGAAATATAACAGTACTTGTGATGACCTATATTTCACCCTTTCAGATAAAGACGCCAAAGGCTATCTTGTATCTAACAGACCAGACGGCAAGAAAAAATCATTAAAAAGTAAAACATGTTGTGATGACATCTATATTTTTGACAAAAGAAGAATCCTTATTGACCTTCTCGTGGGCGTAGGTACTGAAGATCAAAAGCCTCTAAATGGAGCTACTGTTTCACTCTATGATCTTACAGAAGGATCAGTGCCTGAAAGCCAAACTAAAAAAGATAAATATCGCTTTAACTATAATTTGAAAGGTGATTATCAATACAAAATTATCACATCTAAAAAAGGGTATATCTCTGATACTACTGGTTTTAACACCTTTGGGATTCTTGATACCTATACTGTACGTCAAAAAGTTATTCTAAAGCAAGAAAAGCCTACTACTCCTGAGAAAGAAGAGCCAGAATATGAGACAGTATCAATTAATCAAGAAATCAGACTCAATAACATTTATTATGATTTTGACAAGTCGGATATTCTAAAAGAATCAGAAGAAGACTTAGGGGTAATTTTACAGTTGATGTTTGATTATCCTACTATGGTTATTGAGTTGTCATCACATACCGACTCTAGAGGGCTTACTAACTATAATGAAAATCTTTCTCAAAAAAGAGCAGAATCTGCTAAAGAATGGTTGGTAAAAAAAGGAGTGGTTGATGATAGAATTAAGGCGGTAGGATACGGAGAGTCACAATTACTCAATCAATGTAAAAATGGTGTAAGATGTAATGATGATGAGCACAGATTTAACAGAAGAACACAATTCAAAATATTAGAAGGGCCTCAATCTATTTTGATCAATAAAAAAGTATTAAAGAAAAGAGTAAAATCGTTTTTCAGAGCGAATAATATTGACCCTGTACCAGAAATAACTTTTGACACTGCATTTTTTGATCTTGGAGATATTCTGGTAGGTGAAAAGAAAAAGTTAGTTTATAATTTTACCAATACAGGTGATGCTCCACTAATAATTGAATTGGTCACATCTTGTAAGTGTACAGAGACCATATGGCCAAAAACTGAAATTGGGCCTGGCGAAAAAGGCACAATCAGCGCTGTATTTAATAGCTCAGGAATGAAAGGTGAGTATAAAAAGACCATTGACATCATTGCCAATACTGACCCTATTGTAGTAGAGGCAAAATTCAAGGTGAATATTTTGGAGGCACAATAGCTATGAGCTGCATTTGGTGGGAGTGTTTTTCAAACGAAAAGCAAGCAAACAAAGCCTAATACTCTTTGGAGGAAACAAGGTTATGGTGTGTGCTACTATGTGCCTAGAGTACTGGTGCCTGAAGAAGGAAGTTCCTGAACCTTAACCCAATTTAAGGAGCTATTCTCAGTTGAGGCATTTAGGAGCATATAAAATGTAAAGGGTATTAGAAAAAACCCTTAATCAGGTTCTGATTAGGCAGTACATTCTCTTTACCTCCTACTTTCTAATCTAAACTGAGCATTTCTGCAACTTGAACAAACCAATCGTTAAATTACTGATAATCAAATCATTACACCTTCGTCACACAACACATTTTTATAAGCTGTTGATATACAGTAATTAAAATGTGTAAAGATGAGTCCACTCTGAAAAAAAATCTAAAATGTTTCTTTGAGTCATCTCCTCTTATTTAATCTGTTGATACACAGGTATCAACAAATATCAAAAATGATAATGCCGTTTAAAATAATTCATTTTGTGAAAATTATCTGTTTTCAGAGTGGACCCGGTTGTATATCTTCATTTTCTTTTATTGCTATTATTACCCTCTTTAGTATTTCTGCTGGTATAGCAAAAGAATACCTCATCCAAGATGAGTATATCAAATTGACTAACCCTATATTTGCGCAATCTTTTTTTTGAATAGATTTTGACGATGATAAATATCACACTACCAGATGGCTCAAAGAGACAGTACGATGCAGGAGTCACAGCAATGGATGTGGCCAAAAGTATAAGTGAAGGCCTAGCAAGAAACGTGCTGTCAGCCACTGTAAATGACGAAGTATGGGATGCCAATCGGAGCATAGACAATGATGCTTCACTTACCCTTCATACCTGGAATGATGACATCGGAAAATCTACGTTTTGGCACAGCTCAGCCCACCTTTTTGCCGAAGCTTTAGAAGCGTTGTATCCAAGCACTAAATTTGGAATAGGCCCTGCTATAGAAAAAGGGTTTTACTATGATATAGATACTGGAGATGTTCAACTGAGCACGAATGACTTTGATAGAATCGAAAAGAAAATGATAGAGTTGGCCCGTGAAAAAAACGAATATATCAGAAAAGAAATTTCGAAAGCCGATGCTATTGCTTACTTCAAAGAAAAAGATGACGAGTATAAATTAGAACTATTAGATGGCCTTGAAGACGGGAGTATCACATTCTATAAGCAAGGTAATTTTACTGACCTCTGCCGTGGGCCACATATTCCATCTACAGCTCCCATCAAAGCCATAAAACTTATGAAAGTGGCTGGTGCCTACTGGAGGGGAGATGAAAAAAGAAAGCAACTCACTCGCATATACGGTATCACTTTTCCTAAGCAAAAAGAACTTACTCAGTACTTGGAGTTATTAGAAGAAGCTAAAAAAAGGGACCACAGAAAACTAGGAGCTGAAATGGAACTCTTTATGTTTTCTGAAAAAGTAGGATCGGGATTGCCATTATGGCTCCCAAAAGGAACACAAGTAAGAGAGCGTCTTCAAAATTTTCTAAAAGAAGAACAAGAAAAGAGAGGTTATCAAATGGTGGTGACGCCACATATTGGGCATAAAAATCTTTATATTACTTCTGGTCACTATGCCAAATATGGAGAAGACAGCTTCCAACCCATCCGTACACCACGAGAAGATGAAGAGTTCTTACTCAAGCCTATGAACTGCCCTCACCACTGCGAGATTTATGGTTATAGACCTCGATCATATAAAGAACTGCCACTGCGTATTGCAGAATTTGGCACTGTATATAGGTATGAACAATCTGGAGAACTGCATGGGTTATCAAGAGTAAGAGGATTTACACAAGATGATGCTCATATCTTCTGTACTACAGAACAATTAAAAGCCGAATTTCTCAATGTTTTGGATTTAACAGAGGCTGTGCTTAAAAAATTGGGATTTGACAATTATACAGCTCAGATTTCTCTGCGTGACCCGGCTAAGTCTGAAAAGTATATAGGATCAGATGAAAACTGGGATGCTGCTGAAAAGGCTATCATTGATGCTTGTCGTGAAGTGGATATGGAGACTGTCACCGCAATAGGTGAGGCCGCTTTCTATGGGCCTAAGTTAGACTTTATGGTCAAAGATGCCCTCGGAAGATCATGGCAACTAGGTACTATTCAAGTTGATTATACCCTGCCCGAAAGATTTGAGTTAGAATATAATGGTTCTGATAATCAGACCCATAGACCAGTGATGATACATAGGGCACCATTTGGATCTTTAGAAAGGTTCATGAGTATTTTAATAGAACATACAGGTGGAAACTTTCCATTATGGCTCACACCTGATCAATATGCCATTCTTCTGATCAGCGACAAGTTTCAAGACTATGCCGATCAAGTAAAAAGAGAACTCGCAAAACATGACATAAGGGGATATATTGATAACAGGTCAGAATCAATGGGTAAAAAGATAAGAGACAACGAGATGAAAAAAATCCCGTACATGATCATCATAGGAGACAAAGAAGTAAGTGCCAACACTCTAAATGTGAGAAAGCATGGCGGAGAAAATCTTGGAAGTATGGATTTGGATGCTTTTGTGCCCTATTTTAAACAAGAACTGGAAGCATAAATTACAACTTGCCAAAAGGCAACAGTAAGAAAAAATGATGTAAATAATGTATTCCAAATTTGCACCTAATCAGGTGGTGTGCTTTTGGGCAAAAAAGGAGCCTTTTTTAGCCTAAATTGATGACGCCTGAGTTACCCAAATTTCAACCTCCCTCAAAACACCACCCATACCCTTATTTCCCATATTCTTATTTTCTTCCTACTATTATATCCTATAAAAACAATCAACTATGGACCAAAATTAGCCCACGTTATTTTTTATATTATGCCCTAATTGTATCTATTTTTTAACATTTTATTGCATGTCTAAAGGATGTTTGAGTAATGAGGGATGTGTGTTAAGTAGCCCCTCTAATTGTTAATTTGTTGTAAATTACTCCCCTAATACAGCTATATTATTGATATACATATGAAACTGGAAACAAATATGAAAAAATGTATTGTAATAGTATTTTGCATTATTCTACATTTAACTACTTCAGCTCAAGACCTCTTGTTTTGGACAGGTGATGGGGATGGTATTACATGGGAAGACCTTGATAATTGGGAAGATATATTTTTAACAAAAAGAACCCCTTTGGCCACTGATTTGGTTGAGATTACAGTGGATCTGCAACGCAGAACAAAAGAAGACTTCAGAATAAATACAAAACAACTTTGAGTTTATTCTGGAAACTAACATTTTTCATAAAAAGAGTTGCTTTACATGAAATATGCATTTTTTGAGATTCGGTGATGCCTGAGTATCAGCGCGTTGAAAAAAATGCAAAGTTCGTCAAAAAATTTATGCAGAGATTGTCAAAGTAAACTTTTTTGATTTTGTGAGCTTTCGGAGTGGACTCAACCTTACATGATAACCAAATCAAATATATGACCTACTCCTTATCATGTATTTGTTATACATTTTTTTATATTTCTACCTTAAAATTGACTTAGTATTTGAATGTTTTAAAAATCCCCTTATGTTTGTGAGGAATATGTTATTCAAATAATAATTACGAAATGAAAATTTTTGGATTTTATTTTTTCTATTTTTATTTTATCAGCTAGTAGCAGATAGGACAGATAGAATATTAAAATTCAATATCAAAAAAATAAAACTGGAGTCCTACGAAAAGGACTCTTTTTTTTTGTCATGAATCGAAATATCAAAATAGCAGTACAAGGAGTATCGGGATGTTTTCATGAAGAAGCAGCTCGCAAGTTTTTTGGACACCATAGAATGGAAGCAATAGCAGCACACAATTTTGAAATACTTGCTGATATCGTAGCCAATGACCACGATGTGCATTATGGCATTATGGCAATAGAAAACTCTATTGCTGGTAGCATTTTACAAAACTATCGCATTCTTAGAGAGAATAACTTTTGGATCACAGGAGAAGTATATTTGAGAATTGAGCACAACTTAATGGCATTACCAGGGCAAACCCTCGAAGACATCACAGATGTAGCCAGCCATCCAATGGCCCTGAATCAATGTCTGAAATATCTCAAGTCTCTCCCTCATATCAAACTAATAGAAACTGCAGATACAGCACTCAGCGCTCAGCACATAAGAGACAACCATACTAAAAACAGAGCTGCTGTAGCTAGTAAAACAGCTGCCAAACTTTATGATCTAGAAATATTAGCGGCTTCCATAGAAACGTCAAAGCAAAATTATACTCGGTTTTTTATTATTTCAAGGGAGTCAGAATTTTCTTCTATTGGCAATGCTGATAAGGCATCTATATACCTTAGGGTACCTGACAAAAGTGGAAGTCTCCTAAATGTACTCCAAACCGTAGCTGATCAAAATATCAATATCAGTAAATTGCAATCATACCCCGTACTCAATGAGTTGAATCAATATTATTTTCATCTCGATCTGGAATTTGACCTACTTTCTCATTACGAAAATGTCATAGAAGAGCTAAAGGATAAGACCATAGCTCTAGACGAATTAGGAATCTATAAAAGAGCTACGATCCATGATAGTGTCACCATCAAATAGGGTAGCCAAAGTAAAAACTTACTACTTTGCCACTAAACTGGCAGAGATTGCTAGGCTTAATGCCAAAGGGAAAGACATTATCAACCTTGGCATTGGAAGCCCTGACTTGCTCCCTCCGTCTGAAGTTATTACGCTATTAAAACAAGAAATTGATAAACCAGAAGCCCATAAATATCAGTCATATAAAGGTATAACAGAGCTCAGAAAGGCATTCAGCGAATTTTATAACAAATACTTTGGTGTAAACCTTGACCCCGTTGATGAAATTTTGCCTCTTATTGGATCTAAAGAAGGCATCATGCACATTTGCATGTCCTTTTTGAATGAAGACGATGAAGTGCTTATTCCAAACCCTGGATATCCCACTTATGCTTCGGCAACCAAGCTGGCAGGGGGAATACCAAGAGCCTATGACCTGACCGATGATAATGGATGGCAACCTGATTTTTCGGCTTTGGAAAGTACTGATTTGTCAAAGGTAAAAATCATGTGGGTCAATTATCCACATATGCCAACAGGACAGAAGGGCAATCACAAATTATATACTGATTTAGTGGCTTTCTCCAAAAGAAATAACATCCTCTTATGTCATGATAATCCATATAGTTTCATCCTCAATGATGAGCCTATGAGCATAATGGCTGTAGAAGGAGCTAAAGATTGTTGCTTGGAATTAGTCAGCCTTAGCAAGACCTATAATATGGCAGGATGGAGAGTGGGAGCAGTAGTAGGAGCTAAAGAATACATAGATGTAGTAATGAGATTCAAGAGCAATATGGACTCAGGTATGTTTAAACCTGTACAAATGGCGGCATGTGCAGCCTTATCACAAAAACAAGAATGGTACAGCCTTATTAATGCTATTTATAAAAGAAGAAGAGAAAAAGTGTGGGCTATTATGGACTTGCTGGATGTAGCCTATGACACTGAAGCAGTAGGCTTATTTGTATGGGGCAAACCACGACAACCAAAAGACATAAAAGCATGGGTAGATAACATTCTTTATTCTGCATCAGTTTTTATCACTCCTGGATTTATTTTTGGTAGTAATGGTGATGAGTATATCAGAATAGCGCTTTGTTCTGACGAAAAAATATTAGAAGAAGCAATGAAAAGAATAAGTGACATAGAGCATGAAAAAAGAGCTGTAATATGAATGTAGGAGTAATAGGTTTAGGGCTGATAGGAGGATCAATAGCACGAGACCTTAAAGCTGTGGGACATACGATTACGGGTGTGGATAAAAGTGAAAAACACATAGAAATGGCCTATGAGATTGGGTTTATTGATAATCATTGTGACATCAAGGAAGTGACTAAAATTTGTGATGTTATTTTTTTAGCTGTGCCCGTGGATCATATCGAGTCCCTAACACGTGAAATACTGGATGACCTGAAGTGGACAAGTGTACTCATTGATGTAGGCTCTACTAAAAAAGCCATTTGCGAAAGTATAAAAGATCATAAAAAGAGAAGCCGATTCGTGGCAGCACACCCATTGGCAGGTACCGAGTTTTCGGGGCCCTCTGCTGCAATAGAAGGGCTATTTGAAAATAATAAAAATATCATTTGTGAAGAAGGTGAAATAGATGAAGATGCACTAGAAATTGCGATTTCTTTTTTCAAACAAATGAAGATGCAAAGTCTTTTTATGGATCCTGATGAGCATGATAAACATATGGCCTATATTTCCCATTTATCCCATGTTAGTTCATTTATGCTGAGCATGACAGTATTAGATATAGAGAAAGATAGTAAACAGATAGTGAATTTGGCAAGTACGGGGTTTGAGTCTACTGTGCGTTTGGCAAAAAGTAATCCTGAAACTTGGACGTCCATTTTTAATAAAAATTCAGAACATTTGTCTATTGCTCTAGGGGCGTATATTAAGCACCTAGAAGAATTCAAAGATAAACTCGACGAAAAGGATAAAACAGGAATAAAAAACTCCCTAATCAGTGCCAATAAAATAAAGAGAGTATTGAAAGGAATTAAAATGAATATTTTAAAACTTAGCTAAGAAAAATTAAATATGCAAAAGATAATGGAAAAAACCAAAACCAGAAGAAACTGGTTCAGAACCAAGGATATTCCTACTGTGATAGCAGGCCCTTGTTCTGTAGAATCAGAAGAACAACTGCTAGAAACTGCTAGAGCCCTTGCCGCTACTGGAAAAGTTGACATCATTAGAGGTGGGATTTGGAAACCGCGTACCAGACCAGGCACTTTCGAAGGAATCGGAGTAAAGGGATTGCCATGGATGAAAAGAGTAAAAAAAGAAACGGGCTTGCCTATCACTGTGGAAGCTGCCAAAGCAGGCCATGCTGAAATGTGTATGGAGTTTGATGTTGATATTATTTGGGTAGGAGCTCGGACTACTGTCAATCCTTTCGCGGTACAAGAATTAGCAGAAGCCTTAAGAGGATGTGATATACCAGTATTGGTAAAAAATCCTATTCACCCCGATTTGAGTCTATGGCTGGGAGCTGTAGAACGTTTTGATAGAGTAGGAATTAAGAACCTTGGTGTAATCCACAGGGGGTTTAGTAATGCTGGAGAAAAAGTGTATCGCAATAGGCCTATGTGGCAATTGGCCATAGACTTTATGCAAAAGATGCCTGATTTACCAATGATTTGCGACCCTTCTCACATCTGCGGAAGAAGAGATTTGCTAGCAAACGTATCTCAAAAAGCAGTAGACTTGAATTTTGATGGGCTCATGATAGAATCACATAGAGACCCAGATAATGCATGGTCAGACG
Source organism: Saprospiraceae bacterium (assembly GCA_036479115.1). Lineage (GTDB taxonomy): Bacteria > Bacteroidota > Bacteroidia > Chitinophagales > Saprospiraceae > UBA7328. The sequence goes on from JAZGFD010000124.1 coordinate 13,247, forward strand.
CGAAACAACAGATCACTCCTGCTGTGTTTGGAGAAATGGTGGCTGGATTTAAAGCAAGGTTTAACAAGGAAAACGATATGGCTGTGCAAAATTCTTTGGATTACCTAAGAAGTGAAATAAGCGAGATAGATACGGATGTTCTTAATCTTCTGACCGAAAGAATGAAAGTAGCACGAAAAATTGGCCACTACAAAAAAGATAATGACATGACAATCCTTCAACCCAAAAGGTGGGAGGAGATAGTATCTTCTGCTCTTTCTAAAGGCGAAAAAGAAGGCCTAAGTAGCGATTTTATTAATAGGTTTTTAAAAGCAGTACATGACGAAAGTATTAACCAACAAGAGGATGTAATGAAAAGTAAATAATAGCTAGCTTATGTAGTGTCTGAACGAAAACTCACCAAATTAAAATAATAGTTTTCGTTCAGCCATTATTTTATTGGCACCTTATTTTTATAAAGAATTTTGGGTTAATCCGTACAATTATTGGCATCCTTTCAAATTTTGGCTTTCATCTATGAATTAATTGTTGTTAATTGTTGTTTTATACATTACCACAATTTTATACAAATGCGTAGTTTATTAATTCTCGCCCTTTCTTTCTTTATTATTACATGTACTCCTCCTAAACAGGATGAAAGTATTGATCGTCTTGTAGTCAGATTAAAGAATGATCCTGACCGAGTCAACCCCCTACTTCATGCCACTTCGATAAGCCGAGAGGTCTATCAATATGTCATGCTGATGATGGGTGAACAGAACCCCAAGACATTAGAATTTGATCCTTTATTGATAAAGGAATTACCCAAAGCAGTAGAAATTGAAGAAGGCCTTGATAAAGGAAAGTATGCCTATAACTTTGAATTGTTGCCTGATGTGACTTGGACGGATGGCTCCCCTGTGACTGCTGAAGACTATTTGTTTACTCTAAAATTAATCTATCACAAAGGGTTAAATTTAGCTGGATACAAAGCAGTATATTCTAAGATAATTAACTCTTTTACAATCGATGATTCGAACCCTAAAAAATTTACAATAATAACGAGTCAACCAGATGAAAACGACGTAATAACATTATGCGGTGTAGAAGTATACCCTATTCAATATTATGACCCTAATAATGTGATGTTAAAATACTCGTTAGAGGATTTATTAGATGAATCAAAATACGAAGAACAAGTTAAAATGGATCCCAATTTAGCAGAATTTGCCATACAGTTTCAAGAAGCAAAATACAGTCGAGAAGTTGTGGAAGGAGCAGGGCCATACAAACTTACTGCTTGGGAGTCAGATCAATTTATCAGACTAGAACGAAAAGAAAATTATTGGGGTGAAAATTATCCACATCAATTGCCTCTTAAAGCATATCCTAAGGAAATTATTTTTCAAATCGTTGAAGATGACGTGATTGCTATCAATCAACTATCAGGAGGAGAAATGGATGTAGCTACACTACAATCTACGACTGGTGAGCGATTTTTGGAGTTAAAAGAAGACAAACTTTTATCATCAAAATATAATTTTTATACCCCACAACTTGCCAGATATTTATATATCCAGCTTAACAACGAAAGCCCATTCCTTAGCGATAAAAGAGTGCGTAAGGCCGTGGCTCATTTGATAGATGTGGATAGATTGATAGAAGTAGTAGAAGGTGGCGTGGGGTCAAGAGTTACTTCTATAATATCAAATAAAAGACCATATTTTAATGCCGACCTTAAGCCCATCCAGTTTGATATTGAAAAAGCCAAAAGCCTCCTTACCAAAGCCGGATGGACAGACACCAATAACAATGGCACAGTGGACAAAGTGATCAATGGCGAACTCACAGAAATGAAAATGCGCCTCCATACTTCTAGCTCTGCCCTAAGTCAGAGGTTATCACTTACTATGAAGGAAGGCGCAGCATCAGTAGGAATTGATTTAGAACTTATTACACAATCATTTCGTATTACAAAGCCTCAAAATCTGGAAACAGGTGATTTTGAAATGACTCCAATGATGGCTACACATTCTCCCATTGACAAGCCTTTCCACTACTGGCACTCTTCTCAAATTGGAGGCAAAGGCCTAAACCTTACAAGGTATTCCAATCCAGTAGTTGATAAGATCATTGAAGAAATGGAGACAGAAAATAATGAAATAAAAAAGAATGTTCTTTTTAAGACATTACAACAGGTGATCTATGATGACCATGCTATCCTTATGCTCTATGCTCCCGTAGAAAAGATTGTTGTTAGTAAAAGGTTTGACCCTTTGATATCTTCGAGAAAACCCGGGTATTTTGCTAATGCATTTAAGCCCGTTGAATAAAAAACGTTTTTTTATGCTTCTTGAATAAAAAACAAATATCAGAATGTATAGCTATATCTTCAAAAAAATAGTGCATTCTAGTATCGTGATACTTGCCGTGGTATCTACAGTATATGTATTCCAATCTTATAGTGTAATTGACCCAGTTGACGATTTTATGACCAGCTCTTTTGGCGACAAGCCTGTGAATAAAGCAGAATATGAAAAGGCGTATATTAAAGAAGCAAAAAGGCAGAGTAAGAACTTGCCGTCTTTTTATTTCAGCATAGTGCCTTCATATTTTCCTGACACCTTACATAAGATTATTTTCCAAGAAGACAAGACATTAATAAATCAAATGTTGCGGTATTCTCAATGTGCAAAATGTACGCAACAATTATGGATCAAAATTGAAAACATTTCAGATTTAGCCACTCTGGAGAACACCCAAAATGCGAAAGAAAATAGTATTTTAAAAAAAATTTCAAGAGAAAAAAATTGGAATAAATTAGATTACCTTTTTTCTTCTTTAAAATCGATTAATGGCATTGAGCAAAGTCTACCAGTCAAATCAATTTTGAAGTCATATGAAGAAATGGACAATCATAAGAAGACTATTTTTTTTCCAAAAATATTGTGGCATGGCTTAAGTAACCAGTTTCATGCTTACCTCAAAGGATTATTGAAAGGAGATTTAGGGCTATCAAAATCTGATGGGAGAAGTGTCTCATCAAAGATTAAAAAAGCCCTGAAATGGACGCTATCGATGAACACGATCGCTTTTGTATTGGCCGCATCTATTGGGTTGTTTATAGGATTATGGAGCATAAAAAAAGATGGAAGCAGGCTAGAAAAAGTGATCACTTCTGTTTTGTTTTTCATCTATACTATGCCAGTATTTTGGACTGCTACTTTATTGGTCGTTTTTTTTACTTCTGAGCGATATGGAGTGTGGGCTAACATATTCCCTAGTGCGGGAATAAAATATTGGTATGCTGATAAGACCGTGAGTGAGCAGATAATGCTCAATGCATCACAACTCATCTTACCTGTACTATGTATCACATTGCCATCTTTGGCTTATGTGTCTCGAATTATGAAATCAAAATTTTCAGAAGTACTTTCTTTTGATTTTATCACTTCTCTCAAAGCAAAAGGAATCAGCGAAAAAAGACTTTATAATCGCCATGTTCTAAAAAACGGCATGATACCCTATATCACTATTCTAACAGGTAGCATCCCAGGTCTTTTTGCCGGCTCACTTGTGATTGAGATCATTTTTAGTATTCCAGGAATCGGAAAATTATTGCTTGATTCTATATATGGATCTGACTGGGGAGTAATCAGTGGCCTGGTGATTATGTTATCTCTTGTTACTGTACTCGCTTATCTTTTGGCTGATATATTGTACTCTTGGGCCAATCCAAGAATAAATATTGAATAAGTTATTACCCATCGCATTTCCATTTTATGTTGAATTTTAGAATGTCTTGTGTTTAAACATTAATAGCGTGTGGGAAGATGCATAATCGTATCTAATGTGAGTATTTTCAATACACTACTTTATTGCGGTTGATGCATGCAAGAATTCTCTCGCAGAGCGGAGACGAAATGTCACTTTACAAATATCGTGACTAATCAGGAGGTGTGCTTTTTTATCCAGAATTGATACAAACTGAGTATTCACCAAATACCTATTAGTTTTCAAAATCTAAATATTCAAATAGAAGGGCTTTTTTCTCTTGTGAAATCCCCTGAAGATTATTGATCTGATCAAACGAAGTGATTTTGCCTAGGACTTTTTTCAGATTAAAAATGTACTTCACTTCTTTATAATTTAAAATTTGCATCCTTAACAAGGTTCCAAACTCAATTTCATTAATATTAAACCTTTTGTGGGCGCTTTTTATACTCACGTTGTTTGTTAATAATATATATGTATCATCTTCTATTTTATGGATGCTTTTTAGTTGATCTAATGTAGCATACCCGCTAAGATTTTCTCTTAAACCAACTATGGCATTGGCAAAATATGGCCCAATACCTCTTATTTTTTCTAACTCTGTGACTGTTATTGTATTAATGTCTAGATCAAGTAGATATTCCTCGACAGAATCCTTGATTTCCGGATATTCTATATCTGAAGATACTGTTGCTCTTTTTAAAAGCACCAAAGAGGTACTTATTTGAGCGTATAACTCTTCTGATATTCCATATATCCTTTTTACTTCTCCTATTGAGTCAAATCCACCTTTTGCCCTCCTATATTTTACAATACGCGCTGATAGTACTGGTCCTAATCCACGTAATAGGGTAAATGTTGCACTATCCGCAAGATTAATATCCACTTTAATAAGTGGTTTCGAAGAAGGGGCTTCGACTGAGGATCGAATATTTTCTTTACTAAGAAGAGGTGTGACGATAATGTACTCTCTTATCAGCGCATAGGTCTCAGGACTCAAACCATATACCTCATTTAACTCTACTACATTTAAAAAACCTTTTTTACTATTCCTAAATTTTATAATTCTTTTACTTAATACAGGGCCTATTCCAGGAAGAACAGCAAGTTCTTCAGCACTGGCTGCATTAATCTGGATAGGCGAAATTTTTAGTTTTTGGGCAGGAGCCTTTTCTTTATTCCTAGATATCCTATAACGAGTATTGGTTTTATTGGCTGTGAGAATAGTGTCTTTTATAGCGTATGGCGGCACAACCAGATACGCTTTTTCTTTTTTAAAAAATACAACCATTTCATTGGCAAAAAAAGCGAATGATATGAATACAACCAACACAATTATTGCAAATCTCTCCTTACGAGAAAAATGGAAATAATCTTGAAGAGTGGGCTTTTTCACGTGGTCAAATGATCTAGTTTTGACTTAAATTTACGAATTTATAATCGACGATGTACTAGCATTCTACATTGCTGCTTGGTTGCCTCTATCAAATGTTGAGTCCACTCCGAAAATTCACAAAATCAAAATAGATGCTTTTGTCGAACTTTACATTTTTCTCAATTCGCTGATACTTAGGCATCACCGAATCTCCAAAAATGCAAATTTTATCCAAAGCAATTCATTTTATGAAAAATGTTAGTTTCCAAAGAAGATTCTAATTTAAAAATAAGTAGTTACAAAAAGGATTCTAATTTTTATAGATATTCAAGATGCTGAATAATAGAATGAAAGAAGGCTTAAGTTTCTTGAATATATATTTCGGATTTCGAGGCGAACACAAAGTGAATGTGAATAGAACAAACAGTCATCTACTTGGCACAACTATTGATATATTATAAATAATAATAATATGTGCATTTTAACTTACAAACGAAAACATACATGCACTGCAAGTCCATGAGAATACTTGTCCTGTAAAGTTTTCACCTGAGATAAGGGAAGCATGATCAGCTTCTCTTTTCTTTTTTTTAAATGTTTAATATGTCGTTTTATTGCCAATTCCTATTATTTTAGTTGGTTCCCAGACACTGATTGTATTTCCTAAAAATTTAGTGCCATTGTTTTTAAACAACTTCATAGATACAGACATTATATTTGTAACAACTTTTAAGAACACTATACTTATTAAAGAATAATTTTTATGGCTTTCGACATTGACATGATAAAAAGGCACTACGCGACTCTTCCAAGAAAGATTCAACGTGCACGAGAAATGCTAAATAGGCCTCTCACATTATCAGAAAAGACGCTATACGCCCATCTTCATGAAGATTCTCCTTTGCAAAATTATAATAGAGGGGAGGACTATGTATTTTTTGCTCCTGATAGAGTAGCGATGCAGGATGCGACTGCACAGATGGCCTTGTTACAATTCATGATGGCTGGTAAATCAAAAGTAGCAGTGCCATCTACGGTTCATTGTGACCATTTGATTCAAGCCAAAGTAGGCGCCTCAGAAGATTTAGCCATAGCCAATGATCTAAATAAAGAAGTGACGGATTTTCTAGAATCAGTTTCTGACAAATATGGTCTTGGTTTTTGGGCTCCGGGTGCAGGTATCATCCATCAAGTAGTTTTAGAAAATTATGCTTTTCCAGGAGGAATGATGATAGGTACAGATTCGCACACTCCCAATGCAGGTGGGCTGGGTATGATTGCTATAGGAGTAGGAGGCGCTGATGCTGTAGATGTAATGGCAGGAATGGCATGGGAATTAAAAATGCCAAAATTAATAGGTATAAAATTAACTGGCAAATTAAGTGGTTGGACCTCTGCTAAAGACGTAATATTAAAAGTAGCGGGTATCCTTACTGCCAAAGGAGGAACAGGAGCAATAGTAGAATATTTTGGCCCTGGTGTCACCAGTATGTCATGCACAGGTAAAGGTACGATCGGCAACATGGGAGCTGAAGTCGGCGCTACTACTTCTACATTCGGGTATGACAACTCTATGGCCAGATATCTTAGAGCTACAGAGAGGGGAGATATAGCTGATGCTGCTGATAAGGTAAAAGAACATCTAACCGCGGACCCAGAATGTTATGAAAACCCTGAAAAATATTTTGACCAAGTAATAGAAATAGATCTTAACAAATTAGAACCATTGATAAATGGCCCTTTTACTCCTGATCTTGCAACACCTGTATCAGAAATGGCAGCAGCAGCAGAAAAAAATGGATGGCCTACAGATTTAGAATATTGTTTAATAGGATCATGCACTAACTCATCATATGAAGATATATCTAGAGCGGCATCTATTGCCAAACAAGCTGTAGCAAAAGGGATAAAAGCCAAAGCACAACTCACCGTTACTCCAGGAAGCGAACAGGTACGATATACCATAGAAAGAGATGGGCTTATAGAGACATTAGAAGCTATGGGGGCTATGGTATTTGCTAATGCATGTGGGCCTTGTATAGGCCAATGGGCTAGATTTAGTGATCCTATGAATGCTCCTAAGAACAGTATTGTACACTCATTTAACAGAAATTTTTCAAAAAGGGCAGATGGCAGCCCCAATACCCATGCTTTTGTGGCGTCACCTGAGCTCGTGACAGCAATAGCTCTAAGCGGAAAACTAGGTTTCAACCCCCTCACTGACACCATCACAAATGAAAATGGTGAAGAGGTGAAACTGGACCCACCAAAAGGCTATGAATTGCCTCCTAGGGGCTTTGACGTAAAGGATCGAGGATATAATGCCCCTAAAGAGGATGGAAGCAATGTAGAAGTAAGTGTTAATCCCAGTTCTAAGCGTTTACAGGTTTTGACACCATTCGTACCTATAAATCAGGTTGATATGACTGATATGAGGGTATTACTCAAAGCTCAGGGCAAGTGTACGACTGATCATATATCAATGGCTGGACCATGGTTAAAATTTAGAGGGCATCTAGAAAATATTTCAAATAATTGTTTTATCGGAGCAATTAATGAATTTAATGGGAGAGCCAATCATGTGGCTAATTATGTAGATTCTTCTGAATCTGCAGAGTTCTTGCACGTCCCAGATTCTGGCAGAAAATATAGAGATTCTGGAATTGGTACTGTAGTATTTGGAGAAGAAAATTACGGAGAAGGATCATCAAGAGAGCATGCTGCTATGGAGCCAAGATTTCTGGGAGTGAATGCTGTAATCGTTAAATCATTTGCTCGGATACACGAAACCAATTTGAAAAAACAAGGCATGTTGGCTTTGACATTTGTGAATACTGATGACTTTGCAAAAGTCAGGCAAGATGACCATGTGACTATATCTGATTTTAGCACAATGACTTCAAGTGAAAATCTCACTATTGTCCTCAATCATTCTGATGGAAGTTCAGATTCATTTGAAGTAGCCCATACTTACAATGCTGCCCAAATTGAATGGATAAAAGAAGGCTCAGCTTTGAATAAAATAAGAAAAGAAACAGGAGTGGCTTAAATTAAGGCAACTCAAATTGTCATTTTAGCAAAGAGGTCAGGGGCCTTTTGAAAAATATTACAGACAACAAATACAGCTCGTTGCGCTCAGATGGCATAAGCATGCCTACTACTGATTCATTTTCTATTGAATCACCACTTTTTATTAATCGCCCTCTTTTTATTTGATAACGTCTTGCACTTTCGCTTAACCCTAACAGCTTTGCTGTGTACCATATAAAGCATAGTTTTTCCAGCTGATAAAAACTGATTCATATGCGGATACCCTCTAAGTCCATTAAACATGTAGAACAATTCTATCTAGCAATTAACTGCACCCAAACTCAATCAGGAAAAAAATATGTAGTGTACCTCTGATTTTTTAACTCGTTAATCAGTCACTGATATATTAATATAGCCAAGGTAGGTTAATACACAAGTATTGAATTTATAGAGATCATCCATTTATCGCATTTCAATTTAAATCGTACATCGACTTCTGATAAGTCATATGTTCTTCTAGTTCCGTAACTATACTATTAACCATTTTAAAGAGAACCATTGGTACGCTCAAATAATATATTTAACACACGTGAAAAACACTTAAAAAATTTAGAGTGTTTCTGTGGCATTTTTAATTTCTTTGATTTACTTTTGAGTAAAATTATTACTCAATATTTTTCCAGACTGAGAAAAAGTGTTAGAAGCCATAATTTCATCCAAAACTAGGATTAAACTTTTGTTGAAGTTCTTTCTGAACTCCAACACTTCTGGCTATCTGCGAGGATTACAACAAGAGTTTGGCGAATCGTCTAATGGGATTCGTATTGAGCTCAATAGGTTTGAAAAATCTGGACTCCTTAATTCTTATCACGTTGGCAATAAAAAATACTTTAAATCCAACACCAATCATCCTCTGTACAACGAGATTCATAGCATCATATTAAAATATGTAGGATTTGACAAACTTATTGAGACCGTAATAGAGAATCTGGGAAAATTAAAAATGGTATATGTGATTGGAGATTTTGCTAAAGGAATAGATGGAAAAAAAATAGAACTCATTTTCATAGGTGATATTGATAAAGCTTATCTGAAAAAACTAATAGTAAAAGCAAAAAAACTAATAGGAAGAAAGATAGAATACAGGGTGTATGACGATAGTATGAAGATGGATTTGACATCATTTCCAAATGAGCCATTACTACTATGGCAAGAGGATGAGTAATGGAGATAATTAGTCATTTAAAAAGTGATGAAAAAAGATGGTTTGCCATTTATACAAAATATAAGTGCGAAAAGTATGTGGCGGATCAACTTAATAAAAGGCAGATAGAAAGCTATGTGCCACTACTCAAAAAAACCAAAAGGTATGTGAGTAGAACCAAAGAGTATCAGGTACCATTAGTCAATTGTTATGTTTTTGTATGTATTACTAAGGAAGATTATTCCCATGTATTACGTACAGAATATGTCATGAAATTCATCAGAATAGGCAAAAATTTGATTTCTATACCTGATAGAGAGATTGATCTGCTAAAGCGTGTGGTAGGAGAATTTGATGTAAACCTGTTAGGCGAAGGGGGTTTTAGTATAGGTAGAGAAGTAGAAGTGATAGGCGGAGATTTGACTGGAATAAAAGGCAAATTAATAGAAATAAAAAACAAAAGTGAATTTGTAGTAGAGTTGGCCACAATAGGTGTACAACTGCAAGTTCAGATAGATAAAAGCCTATTGAGGCAAATACAATAATATTAATAAGACATCATCGTCTTTAACATAAAAAAATCTATTTCGGAGATTAAGACAATCAGACTTATCATCGGCGGAGCCATATCACCTCGAATACTATTAGCAATCATATATGGTTATTACTCAGATAATTAAGTAAAAGTATCATCTTAAATCATTGAGTCCACTCCGGAAACAGACATTTTTCACAAAATGAGTTGTTTTGGATGAGATTTACATTTATTGAGATTCG
>JAZGFD010000125.1:0-12056 GCA_036479115.1 Saprospiraceae bacterium
AAAATGCATCGAAATCACTAAAATCTATAAAGGTCGAAAAACTTAAATTCAACATTCTGCATCATTTCATTTTTTCGCTAATTCATGGTTTATCGAGTGATATGATCATCAGAGAAAATAAAAAATATGTAAAATTCTAAAAATGTGCAGTTTTCTGTCAGACACTACAATAGATCGGCTCGAAAATTCAGATTCATTTGGAACAATGTGTACCCAAAGGGTAAAATTATCAGAAATTAATGAAGTGGATTCTCAACCAAAAGAATGGATCAAAGAAGCATACGACAAATCTGTATAGTAGAACCTATCAATGCAATATAAGGTAAGTACTTATCTTATGTAGCCAGAAAAATAAGACATTATTTTTAACCAAAAATGCCTCCAAATCACAACAATCGCCATTCAACCAAGGGTGTTGCCCTTTTCTTCCAAGGGCGTTGCCTATCAACTTAAAGGCTTTCGGCCTTTCTATGATGATTACTATATTGAGTACTACCTAATCCTGTTGATAATCCCCTGATAGTCTTTCTTGCATTTGCTGAAGGTCGCATATAGCATAGTGACCAATTGGGCCCAAGTCTTAAATGTCTTGTAGTAGTGAGTTTTTCAACTCTAAGATAGTTGTCGAGCATTGAAATGGGTTCGATTTTATTTTTTAAGCGGACATCATTAGTTTGCATATTCAAATTGTCAAAATCCTTTAGCCCTTTTATACTTCTCCACACTTTTTAAAATACCTTTGTTCCTTCATTTGCGACAAGCACTAAAAGTGATAGATTAATGAAAGAAATATCATCAAAATATGTACCTAGCGAAGTAGAAGATAAGTGGTACGGCCATTGGAAAAAGAAAGGTTATTTTCATTCAGAACCTGACCAAAGAGAGCCTTATTCTATAGTAATTCCTCCTCCTAATGTGACTGGCATTCTCCATATGGGACATATGCTCAATAATACTGTGCAGGATATGTTAGCACGCAAAGCAAGATTGGATGGCAAGAATGTTTGTTGGGTACCTGGTACTGATCATGCTTCTATAGCTACTGAAGCTAAGGTGGTAAAAATGTTGAGGGAGCAAGGCATTAAGAAGTCAGATTTGAGCAGAGATGAATTTTTGGAATATGCCATGAAATGGAAAGAAAAATATGGTGGTATCATCCTGAAACAGCTTGAAAAATTAGGAGCATCATGTGACTGGGAGCGTACGGCATTTACTATGGATAAAATCAGATCAGAATCTGTTATCCAGGCTTTTTGTGATCTTTATGAAAGAGGAACATTATATCGAGATTATAGAATCGTGAATTGGGATCCAGAAGCGCAGACAGTATTATCTAATGAAGAAGTAATTTATACAGAAGAGAATGGAAGTTTGTATCATATCAAATATAAGATTGAAGGCAGCTCTGATGAATATATTACCATTGCAACTACAAGGCCCGAGACAATAATGGGAGATTCTGCCATTGCAGTGCACCCTGATGACCCGAAATATGCTGAAATGAAGGGGAAACGAGCCTTAGTGCCTATCATTAACCGATCCATCCCAATCATTTTTGATGATTATGTCGAATTGGATTTTGGCAGTGGAGCACTAAAAGTGACCCCAGCTCATGATATCAATGATTATGAGATAGGGAAACGCCACAATCTCGAAACTATAGATGTGCTCAACGCAAATGGAACAATAAGTGAGGCGGGAGAGATATTAGTAGGTATGGATCGGTTTAAAGCAAGAAAGGCTATTCTACCAATGCTTGAAGAGATAGGACAACTGGTAAAAACTAAAGACTATGTGAAGAGTGTAGGCAGATCAGAGCGTACCAACTCTATAGTAGAGCCTCGACTTTCGTTGCAATGGTATGTGGAGATGAAAGCGTTAGCACAACCTGCTCTTGATGCAGTCGAGAATGATGAAGTCACTTTTTTTCCTAAAAATCAAAAGAACCTCTATCGCCACTGGATGGAGAATATAAGAGACTGGTGTGTGTCGCGACAATTGTGGTGGGGGCATCGTATTCCAGCTTATTATTATAATGAAGATGTATACGTAGCTGCTACTTCAGAGGGAGCATTGGCCAAAGCCAAAAAGGATCACCCCAATATTACAATAGATGATTTAAAACAAGATGAAGACGTACTGGATACATGGTGCTCTTCATGGCTCTGGCCTATTACTTGTTTTCAAGGGTTTCATAGTAGAGAAGAGATGGATTATTACTATCCCACTTCTGTGTTAGTGACAGGTTGGGATATCATTTTTCTATGGGTAGCCAGAATGATTATGGCTGGGTATGAATGGGAAGGAAAGCGACCTTTTAAAGATGTTTATTTCACTGGAATGGTTAAAGACGAAAAACGCCGAAAGATGAGCAAATCACTAGGCAATAGCCCTGATGCACTTAAACTTATTGATGACTTTGGCGCGGATGGAGTGCGCTTTGGTATTATGTCATCTTCTCCAGCAGGGGGGGATTTGCTTTTTGACAAGAAACTCTGTGAACAAGGACGAAACTTTAGCAATAAAATCTGGAATGCCTTGAGATTGGTCAAAGGATGGGAGGAAATAGATGTGGCTCAACCAGCTGAAAATAAATTGGCAATATTCTGGATTAGTCAAAAACTAAATGAAATAATTGCTTCTGTAGAATCTGATTTTAAACAATATAGATTGTCGGAAGCTACCATGACATTGTATAATTTCATTTGGAATGACTTCTGTTCTTGGTATTTAGAAATGATAAAGCCACCTTATGGCGAAGGAATAGATTTAAAGAGTTTGCAAAGCACTGTTGAATTGTTTGAAAAAATGGTAATAATATTGCACCCATTAATGCCATTTTTAACAGAAGAGATATATCATTTACTGAAAGAAAGATCAGATGGGGATGATTGTATAATTTCGTCGTATCCTAATATTATTGCTGTAGATAAAAGCCTGTTAAAATCAATGGTTGGCATACAGTCAATAATAGGAAAAGTAAGAGATGTAAGAGCTTCTAATGGGTTAAAACAAAAAGAAGAATTGACCCTTTTAGTGGAATCCGAACAGGATGTGGATCAACTATATAAGACAGAGGGAGCAATTGAGATGATTGAAAAACTTGCATTCCTTGCTGCTTTTAAAAGTACGCAATCATTGCCCCATGACGGCGTGTCTTTTATGGCCGACAATCGCAAATTTTTTATCCCACTTGAATTGGAAATTAACATAGAAGAAGAAATAGATAAGATTAAAAAAGAAATATCATATGCAGATGGGTTTCTTAAGTCTGTTGAGAAAAAATTAAGCAATGATAATTTTGTAAATGGAGCACCTGACCATGTTGTAGCTAATGAAAAGAAGAAACAAGTTGATGGCATAGAACGATTAAAGATATTGAATGAAAGTCTGAAAAAGATAAAAAGTTAGGACTCTGAATATACTAAAAATGGTATTCGTAAAAATTGGTGTTGAAATCATTATTAACTCTTTTTATTATATTGTTGAACTTAAATCATGACGAATAATATTCAAAGGATTAAAGATCGACTCAGTACTCACAAACTGAGAAGTACACCAGTGAGGAAGGCGGTATTGTCAGCTTTCTACAATGCAGCAGGTACTGCTTTAGCCAGCAGGGATATAGAGGAAAATTTAATATATTTGGATAGAATTACACTCTATAGAACCCTCAAATCATTTGAACAAAAAGGAATCATTCATACAGTAATAGATGGAACTGGAGTAAATAAATATGCGCTATGTAGGCATCATCAATGTGACCATGAAGGACATCACGATGTACATGCTCATTTTTTTTGTGTTACATGTGAACAGACCACTTGCCTAGAAGATACAAAGGTATCTCAACCTTCATTAACCGAGGGTTTTGAGATCATATCTGCACAGTTGGTTTTAAGTGGTATTTGTAACAGATGTTCACAATCTCAGAGTTAATAGAAAAAAATCAAGGATGTCACTTTATCGACATACTTCTGCGCTTCTAAACCCTAATTTTGCACGACAAATAATAAAAGAATGGGATACTTAGAAACAACCAAAGACGTATATAAAAGAGCAGCCGAAACTCCTGATGTGGGCTTGTGCTGTACAACTTCTCCGATTTGGAAATTACCAGAATTGAATATGCCCGACATCATGGTTCAGATGAATTATGGTTGTGGCACTACAGTAAACCCTCGAGACCTATCGGATAGTCCAAAGATTCTTTATGTAGGTGTAGGAGGGGGGATGGAAGTGTTGCAATTCAGCTATTTTAGTCGACAAAAGGCAGGTGTAATTGGAGTAGATATAGTGGATGAAATGTTAGATGTTTGCTCTAAAAATCTAACGGAAGCGGAAAAAACCAATCCATGGTTTATGTCTGATTTTGTTGATCTTAGAAAAGGGACAGCACTGTCTTTGCCTATAGATGCTAACTCAATAGATGTAGCGGCTCAGAATTGTCTTTTCAATATTTTCGAAAAAGACGACCTTAAAAAAGCTCTTGAAGAAATATATAAAGTACTAAAGCCAAGTGGTAGGTTAGTCCTTTCAGACCCTATATGTGAGCAACCGATTCCTGCAAATCTTCAAAATGATGAAGAATTGAGGGCACTTTGCCTTAGTGGATGTTTGCCTTTACAGGAGTATCTGGATATGATCACAGATATTGGCTTCGGTACTGTGGAGGTAAGAGCCAGAAGGCCATATCGTATCCTGAGTCCCAATCACTATGATACCGATGTGACGCTTTACATCGAAAGTGTAGAAATAGCAGCAATAAAGGATCCTATGCCTGATGATGGGCCTTGTATATTCACTGGAAAATCAGCAATATATTATGGTAAAGAGGAATATTTTAACGATAAAAAAGGCCATGTACTTCTACCCAATGTGCCGTTGGCCATATGTGATAAGACAGGAAAAGCGCTGATCGATACGGGGAATTCAGAAATATTTGTGTCAAAGTCTACGTACTTTTACGATGGTGGCGGCTGCTGCTGATTAATAAATAAAATACAATGTCAAAAACATATTTTAATCCAGATGATCTTAAAAAATTCGGAAAAATATCCGAATGGCAAAAAGAGATGGGCGACAAATTTTTCTCGTGGTACCATAGCGTGTTTAAGGGAGATACAGCTCTCACTGAAAGAGAAAAAAATCTTATAGCTCTTGCTGTAGCCCATGCCGTGAGCTGCCCTTATTGCATAGATGCATATTCTTCAGGATGTTTAGAAAAAGGAGCTGACGAAGAGCAAATGATGGAAGCAGTACAAGTGGCAGCAGCTATAAAAGGAGGAGCCACACTTGTGAATGCTACTCAAATGATGAACCACGTGGAGAAAATATCCATGTAAACCAACATAATGGGCATTAAACAAAAAACAAAATCATTATCTGTAGTAAATAACCCGTTGCAGGATGGCATGATTCAGCTGAAAGTGCTAAATGGGACTGCAATTGTAGATGATAAATT
Organism: Saprospiraceae bacterium; assembly: GCA_036479115.1. Lineage (GTDB taxonomy): Bacteria > Bacteroidota > Bacteroidia > Chitinophagales > Saprospiraceae > UBA7328. The sequence goes on from JAZGFD010000125.1 coordinate 5,465, forward strand.
TGATCCTTTTATTGAGAAAATAAACAACTTAGGAAATTCGCCTTTAAAACCCACAGGAATTGAAATCTTCCAGCTGAATATTGGAAAACTCTGCAATCAAACTTGTGCTCATTGTCATGTAGATGCAGGGCCAGATAAGAAGGTGGAGAACATGGATAGAGCAACCCTAGAATTATGTCTTAAGGTTATTAAATCTGTACCGAGCATACATACAATAGATATTACCGGAGGAGCTCCAGAGATGAATCCAAATTTTAAATGGTTTGTAAAAGAGTGTACAGCACTAGGAAAAAAGGTCACTAACAGATGTAACTTGACCATTATTATGGCCAATAAAAAGTACAATGACTTACCTGATTTTTTTAAAAAAAATAAGGTCCATTTGGTTTCATCATTGCCGTATTTTTCAAAATCGCGTACGGACAATCAGCGAGGTGATGGCGTATTCGAAGATTCTATTAAAGCACTTCAAATACTCAATGAAGTGGGCTATGGCGTAGAAGGAAGTGGATTGATACTTGATCTGGTATATAACCCTTCTGGCGCTTTTCTTCCGGCAGATCAGGATACATTACAAGCCGAATTTAAAAGACAGCTAAAACGTAAGTATGATATTGTATTTAATCTGCTTTACTGTATCACCAATCTTCCTGTAAATAGATTTTTAGATTACTTAATTACATCTGGAAATTATGGAGAATACATGCAAAAGCTAGTGGATGCTTTTAACCCCATGACCGTAGAAGGCTTAATGTGCAGAAATACTATTTCCGTGAGTTGGGATGGTTACCTATATGATTGTGATTTTAATCAAATGCTTGACCTCAAGGTGTCATCTCCAGGCACACATTTGAGCCAATTTGATATTGCCACATTAAATGGTCGATCTATTGTGCTCAACCAGCATTGCTATGGGTGTACGGCCGGTGCAGGCTCAAGCTGTGGTGGCGAAATAGCTTAGAGTTTGATGTACTACTTAGTATCTGAACGGGGCGTAGGTTCTTATTTATAGTCCAGCTATTGACAAGATTCTTTTGTGCTGAGTAGGTGCTGACTCCTGTCTTGACGATTTGAAATGAACCTTATAGATGTGATTTGATAATAGCCCCTTTTTTTACTAGCCCCATTATCCCCTCTTGGTGTTGGACTATTCTAAAATTCAAATTATTACATACTTACTCTTAGCGATATCGCCTCCTGTATAGTTACAATATTATATATGAGTAATAAATATATATGAGTAACGTCATGCAATATTTAAATAATATATACAATTGGGTTTCAACGAGTTATACAGATTTAATATATTTAGTCTAACAAGAAATAAAGACTAAAATTGAAGCCCCTATTAATGGTATAACCAATAATCAATATATACATTTAGGCAGTTGAAAAGAGGGCTAAATATCATTCAGAGAAATCGTGAAGATTATTCGTCCTCAATCCAACTACCTTATGTATAAATAAGAAGAATAGAGCGCTTTCACCCGGCGCTTTATTCATTTAACAAGCATGTAAAAAGATCTAAAACCTTACTTTATAGCAACCAATTCCACAATATTCTATCTCGTTTATATAGATATTTTGAAGTGAATACCTGTTTAACTGATTGATGTCACCCTGCTCTATTTTTACCCAAGTATAAAAAACTTAAGCAACACATATGAGCTAAAATGCCAAATTGAGATTTTATACTTCATTCATATCGTGGATAATAACAAATGATGTAGTGCATTTCATAATATTAAATTTTATAAGTGAGAATAAATAAATCGAGGTTAAGATCAAAAAATTAGAGTTAAGAAATGAAAGTATTTAAGACGTAAAAAAAATATTATTACTTTTGCTATATTTGTGAGATTATTTTATAATTCGTTGGATATGAAGTAGATATAAAAGTTAAATATTTATAAATAATTATATATATGAAGGAAATAAAAAATGCGTAAAATCAGAGGCATTGTATATTTGTTGGAGTCTGTAATGGGTTATAAGAAGAAACATTGGGCGCAATTTCAATCTTATTTGCCTCCATTAGAGTCAGAATTATTGAATTTTGTACTGAATGACAAGGAGATTACCGATGAATCGGCCGCGAATAGCTTATTTCGTACTGATATAAAGGATCCCAATTTTGGGCGATTAAAAAATAAATTGCGACATTTTCTCTTCATAGAAATATTTCGCTTCTCACCATCAGGCAGTAGTTATACCCCTTACCAAAAAGCCCACTACGCCTCCGAACAAATGTTGGCCATATTTAAAATTTTAAAAGGAGTAGCGTATACTTCACTTGCTAAACCTCTGGCAGATAAATTACATGCTAAATCTCAGTCTTATCATTTTAATGAAATAGGATTAGAAGCGAGTAGATACTTATTTTATTATTATTCAGTGATTCAAACCGATTTGACTAATTCTGAGAAATTTAGCAAGGAAATAAAGAAGTATAATAATATTGTGCAATATGAAATAGAAGCCGAATGCAAATTTTACACTATTCTAACCAAGCAGTTATTAGCTAAAGAAAAGACATCAGACATAGCAGCACTGGCAAGATCATACTACTATAAGTTGACTTCTTACGCTGTACAAAAGTTGCCATCGTCAAAGTTTTATTTGTTTTATTACCGGCTGGGAGGCCTCATATATGAAGTAGAAGGCAATTATAAAAAAGCAATAATATATGCGCGTGAGGGATATACATACTTTAAGAATCAATCGTATGACCATCGCACCGCTAAAATAATCTTTATGCTATCCATGGCATTTTGTTATTTGCGTTTAGGGTTTTTACTTGAAGCTCGACAAATTATAACACGATCTCTTTTATTACAATTCAAGGGTCGTAATAATTGGTTTGTGTCTAAGAGATTGTTAATGCAGATAGAATGCCATAAAAAAAATTATCAGGATGCCTATGATCATTATCGAGACATTACTACTCATCGTAAATTTCCTGATTTACGAGACAATTATAAAGCATTTTATCTTCTGAATGGAGCATACTTTGATTTTCTTGCTTTGACAGGAAGGATGCCCGATACACCACCTCCTTCGCGTCGTAGTATCAGCAGTACATTTCAAAATATATTACAAAAAGACATATCCAATCGCCACATTAAAATTCCGCTAATAATAGCTCAATTGCTCTATAATGTATACGACAGAGACTATGATGCTATTGAAAATCGCATCTACAGTCTTAAAAGTTATTGTAATCGTAATCTTATGCGGAAAAGCCCAAATTTTAGATCCAACTGCTTTATCAAAATGTTGTTGGTGATACCTAGCAATAATTTTAATGCAATAGCCGTGAGGAGAAAGACCAAAAAATACTTAGAAAGGCTGCGGAGTGTCCCTTTCACAGTATCAGAGCACCCGTCAGAAGTAGAAGTGTTACCCTACGAAGACCTTTGGGAAATGGTATTAGAAGAACTAAGGGCACCCAAACGAAGACGAAATGTCAATCAGGTTAACAGAGAATAGATCTCACATTTATTTTATATTATCCCAGACTCCTGATCCCAGACTCCTGATCCCAGACTCCAGAATCTAGACTCCAGATTCCTGCCCCCTGAACACCTACTCCGCAAATTTTAAGCGAACACCAAATGAAATGTTGGCACCCAATGTAGTGAATCCATAAACTTCCTGAAAATTACTATTTGTCAGATTTTTTATATCCACAAAAAGGCCCATGGTTTCATCAAATCTATAGTCACCCTGCAACGTAACATAGAAGTAACTATCTAATTTTACTTCTTCTTGTGCAAATCCGTTAGCTGGATTGAAAAATAAATCTGATCTACTACCAATACTTTTAATACCTAGGTTAAATGATAATTTATCATTTGGTGTAAAAAAACCTTTGATACTAAAGTTGTGTTTTGGTCTTCGATATAAATTATTGACTTTTAGTGTTGTTCCAGAAAAATCTTTTGTGATTACATTACCATCTAAGAAGGCGTACTGTAGTTGTAAAAGAATATTCTTTCCTAACCTTAATCCAGCTTCTAGTTCTACGCCCATGTCATTTTGTTGATCTTGATTCATATATCCAGTAGTAAATACAATGACATCAGTGACCTTGCGACTAAAAAAAGTAATTTGTGGATTGATAATACCATTGATAAGAGGTGCTTGGAGCCCTATTTCAAATGACTTGCTTTTTTGTGGATTTAGCTCAGGGTTTGCTCCAAAAGCTCCATAAAGTTGGAATAAATTAGGGGCTTTAAATCCAGTAGAATAATTGATAAATGTTTTCAAATTATCCGTAATTCTATATGAAAGAGCCAGAGAATAATTGGTATTTTCTCCAAATTTAGAATGGTCATTATAACGGATTCCAACTTCAGCATTTATATTTTCTGCAAGGTTTAAAAGTAAAGAAGCATAAGGACTAACGATGGTTTCTTTAGGATCAGGAATCACAGTAAAGTCATCTAACATTTGGTGATTTTGGAGATTCAAACCAACTATAAGTTGTGCATGGTCATTCATCTTTTTACTGATCCATGCATCTGTATTATCAAACCTCCCACTGAAAGGAAATGTTCCAAAATCAGAAATGAAATTTCTGTCTGTTGCTGTATGAGTATACTTGATAGCTCCATTCCAAGTGTCCTTATCGTATGTCAATGCAAGCCCTAAATTATTAAGATCTGTTCTGTATATACTTTTTCTAGAATCACTAAATGATCCGGCATCAGTTTTGCCTTCATAATCGCTATATTGCCAAAAGGCATCTAATTTTATTGCATTAGTTATGGTATAACCAAGGCCAGCATTGATTCCGAATCTATCAAAGCTATCAGCATCAAATTTATCAATATCATTGAGAGATAAAGCCTCACTGATCCCATCAGATCTAGAATAGCTCAGCCCCAATCGATAATCCAGGCTACTATGATGACCACTCATACCAGCATTGCCTTTGGTGGTATTATTTGATCCTATGGCAGCCTGACCTATGATACTAAAAGCATTTTTATCCTGATCCTGATGTGTAATGATATTTATCACACCAGCTATAGCGTCTGAACCATAAAGCGTACTCTGGCTTCCTTTTAAAATTTCTATCCTTTGAATGCTACCTACAGGAATTGATCTCAAATCTATTACTCCTCCGATTCCAGATGGATCTAATATGGGCTGACCATTTAGTAAAACGACTGTATATTCTCCACTTGCCCCTCTTATAAATACACTTTTGTCTTTACCAGGATTACTTAATGACCCAATTACATCAATGCCACTTACATCATTCAATATTTGGGCTATATCACTGCCAGCACTTTGCTTTATAGCCTTGGCAGTAATAATTTGTATGGGTTTAGCAGCGTTACGGACTTGTATTGGCACTTTAGAATGTGTAACCAGTATATTCTGAATACTCAAAGAATCAGCTATGTCAGAACTGCCCTGTTGGCTAAATAAAGATGTAATAGATAATAGAAACAAGAAGGTGATGAGGTATACTCTCATATTGCAATTTATTAATTTTCTAAATGAAACAAATGTCTTTATTGCGATTGAGAGCTTATACAAAAACGTAAAAAGATACTGAATAGATTGTTCAGTAAAAAAGCTACCACTGATACATAATTACCTTTCCTCCGAAAGTCTCAATGCAATATTGCCCTTGGCAGGTCTTCTGACTTATTTCATAACGTTACCTCCTTCCCATTCTAAAATGTAGAACAGTGGATATTTTTATAGCGTATTAGCTGAAATTTACAGCAGCGGGGACTGTTTCAGATTTTCACTGAATTCCCTTTTAATCAAAACCCATTGGCTCGATACCAAAAGCGAAGCAAATATCACTATTCGCTCCGAATTATTGATTTAACTTTTATAAGAGAAGAGAAATGATTCAATGATTCAATGATTTAATGATTTAATGATTTAATGATTTAATGGTATAATGATTTAATGATTTAATGATTTAATGGTATAATGATTTAATGGTATAATGATTTAATGGTATAATGATTTAATGGGATTCTCACATTCCTTCCTGGGTGTGTAAGAAAGACTGTGTAAACTCTTATTAATACAGCCAAGAGGGAAGCCCAGATATGGCCCCATGGGGCCATATCTGGGAAATTTTTAATATGTTTAATTCACCTGTTAAAAAAACTTCCTATAATGACAAAAAAGAAAGAAAACACACAAGACCTAAGCTATCTTCTAGAAGGGGTCAGCACTATGACTGATTTTGAATCAGTGATGGGCAACTTGTACAAACAAGGTATTCAGCATCTTTTAGAAAGTGAGATGAGTCACTTTTTGGGATACGACAAACATGACCCAGGGGGCTACAATATGGGTAACTCTCGCAACGGCACATCAAAAAAGCAAATAAAGAGTTCGGAAGGCAAAATTCAAATAGAAGTTCCTAGGGGCCGTAAAGGAGATTTTGAGCCTAGGATTGTGCCCAAAGGTCAAAGCACTACAGAAAAGATCGAGCAAGTCATATTGGGCTTATTGTGGTCTCATGATATACGTTGACGCAAAGTTTACTTGATAACTTTACACAAATTATAAAGAAATGCGAAAAAAGCAACGAGAATACTATCATTATAGCCGT
>JAZGFD010000126.1:0-2237 GCA_036479115.1 Saprospiraceae bacterium
TGAACTTGATACCTTGGAGTAAAAAGGGAATAAATAATTTCCAAGCGACTATTGAAAAGTTTACTGATTCGCCTCAAGCATTAATCTCTATGTTAAGACAAGTGAATTTTTTATGAGAAAGCTGTGGCCGTAACCGAAGTTCCTTTATTCTTTAAAATATACATACCAGCTTTCAAACCTAGCCCCTTTTAATTTCTTACAGTCCGTTTCGAATATTCAACACTTCAGTAATCACTCCTTCACCTGTGAAAATATTAGAGACGGAATTTCCAGCACTGAGACCGAAATTGTTTTCAAGAATACCTGTTCCATCAGCTATTGAACCAAACCAAGCCAAAATTATGTCCCCATTTTGAGCACTACTTCCCATGGCAACACCGTGTGCGGTGACAGTAAAGCTAGCAATATCTAGAATTTCATTTTGGACACTAAGAAAGATTTGACCGTATTCTTCAACTAGACTCAAGGGTGGATTAGCCAGTTGAGCTTTTGCCCTAAAATTTCCAATTTTTTCATCGTTACCTTTCAAAAAAATATTACCTTCAATCTGAAAACCTTGTATCCAATTTTGATCGCCAACATGACTCGGCATAAAAATTGGGATTGTAGAGGTGATTTTTTTCTCCAGAATATATTCAGTTTCACCTGCAGCCAACACTGAGCCAAGAATCATAAAGGAAAAGAAAATAGTCCAAACTGATATAAAGAATTTATTGTTCATGATTTCACCATAAAGTTCATACTGTTGATTTACATTATGAATATTTCGAAAAATATGTAATTGATATTTATCAAATATGTTAAAAAACATGAAAAGCCTATGTGATTCATGTCGAAATACAGGGTCAAGTATTGAATTAACTTGTTAAATTAGCTTAATGTTATGGATGTAAACAAGACTAGACCAAGGTTAAATATTAATAGCATTTGATATTGTCCTGCCCCCCCCTATTCGCATTTAAACTAACACATGGATGGATGGATGTAGGTATGTAGAGTAATGCAGGAGCAATTACCGAGGCGTGCCAACAGGCGCATAGAATGCTACGTAACTGCTGGCACAACACAGAAGACGGAAAAAAGACAAGTTAGTTGCTCCAGTTATTTCTTGCACGTTCCCAAAGATATTGATTATCTCTGAACGGGCGCTAATTGTCTAAAATCAGTCGTTTATAGAGGTAATTATGTGCGGTATTACTTTAGCAAAGTAAAAAATTTGTATTTTGACCCATTTGGGTCATGTGTTTTTATACTGATCCTGTAGACTGAAATTAGTGAAGGTTGATATTGACGGTTAACCACACTGCAATTCTTTGTGTTTACCAGCGCATCAAAAAGGATCGTTAGCTGTATATTACGACTGCTTCACCAAGTAACAAACAGAGGAGGTATTTGAAATGCCCATTTACTTTAAACACGATATCCGACCAGTAAACCCTCTAAATCTCTCGAATCAATGTGATCATTGTCAGGTGACAATGATTGAACAGATTTTTTTTCATTTAAGTTTGATACTGAAAATGATGCACAAACTGTAACCATACTCTTTGGTGCAAATTTTCTTCGTACAGCTGTTCAGATAGTATGGACTGACCTCTGGAACAATTTCCGACGTTCGAATCTGCAGTGCATGAGTAAGCAATCTTGCGATCCAATACCAATATATCTGGAATTTGGATCTCAACTAGTACAAGTACCCAAGGCAGGTGGTGGAATGAAGCTTCAGAGTAAAATTAAATTTTCAAGTAATAAAGCAAGTAAATCTCTTTTCCAATTTTTTATAACAAAAAATCAACGAGATAAATCAGTTGTTTTTACGTTATCAAGGGAGGTCAAAGATATGTTCATGTATTTAGATAAAGTAGTACTATTTTGCATTGTCAGTTTATTAACCGCCTGCACTACTCCTTCGAACTGGACGGAGTTTCATGGAAACTCCCAAAACTACGGATCACAGCTGATAAATTCTAGTCCAGCATTGACCAATGACCCGTTTTTTGGAAATCAAAACAGATATCACATCACTTCTGCTTCTCCAGTTATCGGAAAAGATCCAGAAGGCAATGAAGTTATATATGTAGGTGGTGGTGATGGCACCTTAGCGGCCATAAATCACGGCGAAACGTTTCTATATAAGTTAATGTTACAAATCAAATAAATACAATTACTTCTGGACAAACCCCTATTTTTCAGGTATAAATTACTCTGACTATTTATGTTTGAGATAAATACTTTTG
>JAZGFD010000127.1:0-30227 GCA_036479115.1 Saprospiraceae bacterium
CTGGAGGGGTAAAAGACAATTATGATTATAGCTTTACGCGCAAGGGCATTTATATATATTCTGATGGGTCATGGCAAAATATTAACCAAAACAATGAAGACTTTTTTAGTGAAAACGACCTTCTTAATTTTTTAAAAATAGAACCGCACCCTTCTAAAGAAGAAACATATTTCGGCACATATTGGGGCGGCTTATTGCGACATGATGATCTTACTGGGAGTTATACTCTTTATAATGACACCAATTCTGCCCTTGAGGGCACAATAGGGGATATACAAAGAGAGAGAGTGACGGGTCTCCTTTTTGACAAACAAGAAAACCTATGGGTGAGCTCTTTTGGATCATCAAGGCCACTTGCTCTTTTTTCTCAAGGAGAAGAGTGGTTTAATTTTTCTTTGGGGGTTAATAAAAACATTATAGACATTGCACAAGATAGAGAGGGATATTTGTGGCTTCCAACATTTGGTAATAACGGAGGATGTTACGTCTATGATCCAGGGGATGATCTCTCGTCATCAGGAGATGATCGGCTGAGGTTTATATCGTCAGCAAATTCAAACCTTACTTCTAACATTGTCAATACTGTAAATGTAGATTTGGAAGGAGCAGTTTGGATTGGCACTGCTGAAGGGCCCGTAGTTTTTGATTGTGGATCTGATCCTTTTAACACAGTAGATTGTCAAGGAGATCGTATAAAAGTAGTACAGGATAGTATTGTTGCTTTTCTTCTTGCTGATCAAGATGTTTTGGCTATTGCCGTGGATGGAGGCAATCAAAAATGGTTTGGCACTAGAAAGGGGATTTTTGTACAGTCTCCTGGTGGAGAAGAAGAAGTGTTTAGATTTACAACCGACAACAGCCCCCTTTTTGATAATCGCATTAGAGATTTGACTTTTAATAATAACACAGGTGAAATGCTAATCGGTACTGACAGGGGATTGCAATCATTCATAACTCCTACTACAGGAGGAGAACAATTTCACTCTAAACAAGAAGTACTTGTTTACCCTAACCCTGTAGAACCTAATTATAGAGGGCCGATTGCAATAAAGGGGTTGGTCAGAGACGCCTTGGTACAGATCACTGATGTCAATGGAAACCTAATCACTGAAGTAAGAGCGCAAGGAGGGCAAGCTGTTTGGTACGGCAAAGACCTTAATGGCAAAGAAGTGAGCACAGGAGTGTACCTCATTTTTAGTTCTGATGAGGATGCTTTTGATAGCCCAAATAGCTTTGTTACTAAGGTAATGATAATCAGATAAAACGCTTATCTTACTATAGGGAGAACAGCTTCTTTTACATTTTGACTCACACGCTCATACAGCTTGAGGTATTGAGGAACGATCTTTTTTATATCAAACATTTTGGCTCTTTCCAGCGCATTTTTTTTAAATTTTTCATGTGTTTTAGGATCCATAAGGATATCTAAAGCACCTTTGGCCATATTGTCTATATCACCTACTTCGCTGAGGTAACCTGTATGCCCTTCAATATTAAGCTCCGGGATTCCGCCCACATTTGATGATATCACCGGCACCTCTATAGCCATGGCTTCTAAAGCGGCCAGACCAAAACTTTCGTTAGATGAAGGAAGGATAAATAGATCAGACACTGAAAGTAACTCTTCAATAGCTTCCTGTTTACCCAAAAACCTTATTTGATCACAGAGGTCTATTTTTTTACACAACTCTTCAAGGTTGGCTCGTTCTGGACCATCTCCAATAAGCAAAAGGGTAGCTGGTATTTTTTTATGTATTTTTTTAAAAATGTGTATGGTGTCTTCTGCCCTTTTTACCTTTCTAAAATTTGAAATATGGGTAATTATTTTTTCACCATTAGGTGCAATTACTTTCTTAAAATGCTCTTTATTGGTTTTTGAAAATTTTGAAAAATCGATAAAATTATATATTACGTCAATTTCTCTATTGATGTCAAAATGATCATAAGTTGTCTTTTTCAAATATTTTGACACACAAGTGACCCCATCAGAATTATTTATACTGAATTCTATGACAGGTTTGAGAGATGGGTCTTGACCTACTAAGGTAATATCTGTACCATGAAGGGTAGTAATCACAGGTATTTTTATTCCTTTAGATGCTAAAATTTGTTTGGCTAAAAAAGCTACAGAGGCATGAGGTATAGCATAATGGACATGTAATATATCTAAACTATGATACTCAGTGACTTCTACCATCTTACTGGCTAGAGAGGTTTCGTAAGGAGAATATCTGAATAGGGGATACTTAGATGTGGATACTTCGTGAAAAAAAATATTTGGATGATAAAAAGTGAGCCGGGCAGGTCTTTCATAGGTGATAAAGTGTACTTCATGACCTTGAATTGCTAAATAAGTTCCTAGCTCTGTAGCCACGACACCACTTCCCCCAAAAGATGGGAAACATACTATTCCTATTTTCATTTTATATCTTACGCTTTATTAGTATGGATTAAAGCATCTTAACTGCAATACATACAATATAATTACCCAATAAATAAAAATATAATACTAAAGTTCAAGAGCACGACAAATGGTTGCCTACTCTATTAAAGATTTAGAAAACTTAACAGGTATAAAAGCCCACACTATTCGTGTTTGGGAAAAAAGATATGGCATCATTGAGCCCCGTCGTAACGACTCCAATGTGCGATATTATCTTGAGGATGATGTAAAAAATATAATGAATATTGCCCTGCTTAATCGCAATGGCTATAAAATATCTAAAATTGCCCAACTAAATAGTGCTTCTATTCATTCTATTGCTGCTCAACTTACTGATGTGGATAGGACCTTTGAAAACCAACTAGATGGCCTCACCCTTTCTATGTTAGAATTAAATGAAGATCATTTTTTAAAAATATTTAACGCCAATATTTGTCAGAATGGATTTAAGAAAACAATGTTAGAAGTCATATACCCATTATTAGATAAATTGGGAATGATGTGGATGACAGGAAGTGTTAAACCCATTCACGAAAATTTCGTTTTTCAGTTGATAAAAAGAAAATGTATTGTAGAACTGGATAAATTAGAAGTTCAAACATCAGCGCCTAAAAAATTTCTCATGTTTTTACCTGAAGGAGAAAATAATGAGTTGTCTTTTCTTTTTTTGCATTATATAATAAAACATAGGGGGCACAAGGTTGTGGATTTAGGCACTAATGTGAACATTGATGATATATTTAATGGAGGCCTTTTGTGTCAGCCTGATTATATCTTAACGCTTATTGATAAGACAATGAATACAGGCACCTATTCTGGGTATATTGAAGTTTTAACCGCTAATACAGGAGAGAGTAAGTTGTTGTTAAGTGGTTTGCAAGTGCTGAAGCACAAATATAAAAACGCACCAAAAATACAGACCTTCCAGACCTCTGAAGAACTGGATACACTGTTACGAAGTTGGGAAGACGAGAAAACTTTGCAGAGCTATGGCGAAAAAAATAGATGAAATATGGTAGAAAAAGAACTTTTTTTAGCCAAAATTGGCTCCACCTGAGTAGTTACCCTTTTTTTAGTAACGATTAGAACAGTTGAGACAATTAGTGATTCACGCTATAATCATGGCTACGCCTCAAAAAATGAGCTTTATCTGGTAAAAAAATATCAACTTTTTACCTGCCTGTTTGGCAGACAGGTCTCAAAAGCGCCCACCTGAGAGTTACAAAAAAGATTCTTTTAGAAAGATATAAATTAATCGAACACAGGTTGATAATTAGATCGAAAACTCAAACCCAATAGGCTTCAAAAGTTTATTTTTAATTCAAATTGTATTTTATTTCTACCATTTGAGAGTTTTGTAAATCAGTTTGTAAGTTTATTTCTTTTCTTTCACCATTGATAGTGTAAGCCAAAGCTATTGTATTTGGGGGACGATACCCAGTATTATCGGCATGTATTAAAATGTAATTTTGTTGTCCAGGCTTAATGTGAATGGTTAATTTTTTGGGTTCTTTTTCTAATGATATATTTTTATATTCCCACACGTCATTCACTTTTATTGATACCCTATCTCCATCTTTTATTAAATGGTCATAAAGCTCTAAAACAAAAGAATCAGCACTAACATAGATGACTTCTTTGTGTACCACAATACCTCTGTTATAGGCTATAGGTGGAAGGATTTCTTTCTTTTTTGGCGACTTTTTGGCGATTTCTTTTTCTTTTATGATCAATTTAGGGCTTGCATTTGGTATTTCTATTTTTTTGTTGAGTAATGCTATTAGCTTATTATCATCCAATGCGCTAAGCTTTTCTTTCGGGAGTTTTTTTGGATAAATTACCTTATAAAAATGCGGGATTTCAAATTCTTTTAGCCAGCCCTGATCTTGGGATAGATCGTTATACTCGCTTATATACCCATTTCCATACCGGTTAATAAGATTAAGCAAGGTGACATTGTGGTAATGATAGTGATTGCCATATAATTGGTATTCTATAGGCACACTTTTTTCATTGTAGTAATTTTGACAGGCCCTCACCAGCCTTGAGGTATTGGTAAGTATTCTTTTTTTTACTTGTGGATTACCTTGTATAACAACCTTTTCAAGAGCTATAATTTTAGTGTTAAGTGTAGAGAGATCTTCTGGACGTATGCTTTTTTGTTTTCTAATTTTTCCCAACTGTACTTTTACTATAGCATGAAAATCAAAGAGGGTTTTTGCAAACTTTTCTTTTCCTCTTTCTTTCACGTATACAGACTGTAAATGATTGTCAATAGCATTATAAATTTTATAAAACTGATCATAAATTGACACGATGGTTTCTAATTCGCTATATACTTTTTGAATATTTACGGATTGACTGAGGTCGCTATTTTCTAGCATGCTTGCAATGGCTATTCTTTTGTTATTTATTACACCGAATAGCTCCTTTATTTCTGTAATATGATCATTTAATTTTTTTGATTCGGCACCGATAAATACACTTTCTCTGATTGCCGATTGATAAAGGTCGTACGGGTTGCTGCTAGCATAAAACCAACCTTCTGGATCCTGAAAAATATCGTCAGGTAAATCTGCATTACTATAGTTATTGAGCTTATACTCAGGCAAGTCTACATACTTATTTACAGTTTGATTATAACCTTCAAATAAACGATGAGCGATGAGAAGGCCGTGGATACTTTCATTTACAAAAGTGACATAATTATTTATAGCTCTGATCTCATTTTTATTTTGAGAATATAAGCCAAAGGCTATAGAGAACAGAAATATTGTAATAACAACTTTCTTCATTACCTTCCTAAGTGAACTAAGAGTACGGATATATCAGACGGGGATACCCCGCTAATGCGACTTGCTTGCCCGATAGAGAGAGGCTTAATCACGGACAACTTTTCTCTGGCTTCTGCTGATAATGAACTAATGTTATTATAGTTGAAATCACTTTTGAGGCCCATCATTTCCAACCGGTTCATTTTGTCCACCATTTCTTGTTCTTTTCTAATATATCCTTCATATTTTAATTTTATTTCTGCAGCTTCAGTCGTTTCAACTGGAAAATTGTTGAGAAAAGATTTTAAGGTTGGCACAGCATTGGCAATACCACAGGCATTAACATTGGGGCGGGATAAAACAGAATAAAGCTTTACTTTTTGAGTAAGCGCAGCTGATTTTTTATTTGCCAAATATGTGTTTATTTTATTTGGTGAAATAGAGGTTGTTCTAAAATATTTTTCTATCTCATACATATCAGCTTTTTTTTGTTCTAAGGCCTCAAGTCTTTCATCCATATTTTTCATGCCCATGCCCACAGCTAAAGGTGTAAGCCTGAGATCGGCATTATCTTGGCGTAAGAGAATTCTAAATTCTGCCCTAGAAGTGAACATTCGATAAGGTTCTTTTGTGCCTTTATTCACCAAGTCATCAATAAGGACGCCGATATATGCGTCTGATCTTTTCAGAATAAAAGGTTCTTTATTTTTTATTGAAAGCGCTGCATTAATGCCAGCCACTATACCCTGACTGGCAGCTTCTTCATAACCTGTAGTGCCGTTAATCTGCCCTGCGAAAAATAAGTGGTGTATTTTCTTTGTCTCAAGAGTAGGACTGAGTTGTGTAGGTTGAAAAAAATCATATTCTATAGCATAACCGGGTCTAAACATTTTCATATTTTCAAACCCTGCCACTTTTTTCAGAGCTTTATATTGTATGTCTTCAGGCAGTGATGAAGAGAAGCCATTTACATATATTTCACATGTATCTCTGCCTTCAGGCTCTACAAATAATTGGTGTCTGTCCCTATCCGAGAAGCGATTTATTTTATCTTCTATAGAGGGGCAGTAACGAGGCCCCATGCCCTTGATTCTACCATTAAACATAGGAGAACGGTGAAACCCTTCTTTCAAAGCATCATGCACATCGGGAGCAGTATAGGTGATGTGGCATGGCCGCTGATCAATAAGCGGAGGCGTATCAGTGAATGAAAATTTAGCAGGGTTTTCATCACCAGGTTGTATTTCCATTTTGGAGTAATCTAATGACCTCCCGTCAATTCTAGGAGGTGTGCCTGTTTTCATCCTTCCTGCTTCAAAACCCAGTCCCACAAGTTGTTCGGTAATGCCCGTGGCAGCACGTTCACCAGCCCTTCCTCCGCCAAAATTTTTATTGCCTATGTGAATGAGACCATTGAGAAAAGTGCCATTGGTGAGGATTACTGTTTTTGATCTTATTTCTATGCCTATCCCTGTTTTAACTCCTTTACAGATATTGCCTTCTACTATTAGCCCTGTAACCATCTCTTGCCAGAAGTCAATATTTTTATTGGCTTCTAAAAAAATTCGCCACAATCTGGCAAATTCTAGTCTATCACTTTGCGCTCTTGGGCTCCACATTGCAGGCCCTTTTGACTTGTTGAGCATTCTAAACTGGATCATTGTGTGATCAGTTACAATGCCGGACATTCCGCCTAGGGCATCTATTTCTCTTACGATTTGCCCCTTTGCCACACCACCCATAGCAGGGTTGCAAGACATCTGGGCGATGGTTTGCATATTCATGGTAACGAGCATTACCTTAGCCCCCATTCTAGCTGCTGCATGGGCTGCTTCACAACCAGCATGTCCAGCTCCTACCACTATTACGTCATATTCTAAAAACATCTACCCCTTTTCTGTTCTTGTCGATACAAAATTAAACCTTTAAAGGGGTAGTTTTATTTGGAATGAGGGATTTTTTGAGGAAAATCATTTTGACCAAAACGATCTTTACGGATTGCTACTCCAGGGGATGTGCTTTTGAGACCTGTCTGCCAAACAGGCAGGTAAAAAATTGCTATTTTATTACTAGACACAGGCTATTTTTGTATTAATAGCAGCGCTATTACTAACTTATTTTATGTGTTTGAGAATCTCGATTATGTTTCCACTTCTTCGATTTGAGACATAAATTGCCGGAGTATAGTGATAAAAGAACTTTTTTAGCTAAAATTGATACCACCAGAGTAGTTGCCTTTACTGCAAATTGATGATGTAGGCTTCTTCATTAATGATATTTGCAGATATACATTTTCAATTGTTATATTCATATATTCAGGAATGACAGTAATTCTTAGTTTAGATGGGAAAGTAGGCGGTAAGGGAATGTACCGCCTCATCAGAACCTGAAGGGGTGTTATCCTAACACTCTTTACATTTTAGAAGCTCCTAAATGCCTAAACGGAGAGTTGTTTCAGGAATGATAAAAGATATAAATGAGTGGATTAATAAAAAATTATAGAAAGGATTAAATACAATCCCCAAAAGCATCATCGCAGGTCAATCCGATAGAAAAGGGTTATTAGGATGGGGTAAAATGTAATGCGTATTAACTAAGTGCAGATCTTTTTCAGAGAAATTTTGCTCTTCGAAGGTGATGAGATTAATACCGATAACATCCTGTTTTATTAATTGTAGATAAATAGCAATTACTATCTATGCCTTTATTTGCCAAATGGCTTTTGAGCTTATTCAATATATTTTCGCCGACAAGGCTATTCATACAAAAACCAAACATACTAGGCCCGGCACCACTAATGGTATAATTCATTGCTCCATTTTGAAGTGCTAAATCTTGTAATGCATAAAAGTGAGGAATCAGTTTGGCCCTTTGTGGTTCAATAATATGGTCTTGCAGAGATCGGCCTATGAGGTCAAAGTTACTGGCATATAATCCGGCTATTAATGAACCCAAGTTACCATTCTGTAAAATATGGTTTTTAAGAGTAATTTGATCTGATAAAATGGCCCTGGCATCTTTGGTCATAATCTCTATATGAGGATATATCACAAAAGCATAAAGTCCGAGGGGTACAGGAATTTTTACAAAATCAAAAGCTTCATTATCACGTATTAACACAATGCCTCCTAACAATGACGGAATCACATTATCACCATGTATAGCACCATCAGCGATGCTCTCTCCAAGCACAGCAAAACGAGCCAAAGCTCTGGGGTCTAGAGGTTTTTTCAAATATTCGTTAATCGCAAAAACGCCTCCAGCAGCACTGGCAGCACTGGAGCCCAAACCGCTTCCGAAAGGCATTTTTTTATAAATTTCCATTTCTATAGGCTCGTCTGATAAGCCCAAATGTTCGAGTAGCTTCATGGCTCCGAAACCTGCAGTATTTTTTTCGGTTTCTAAGGGAAGCTTTTTTTTGCAACCTGTAATCTTCGTAATTACTAAACCTTTCTTGGTTCCTGGCCTCACTAAGATATCGTCACCTGGCTCATCTAAAGCAAAACCCAATATATCATATCCCACACCCACATTGGCTATTGTAGCGGGAGCAAAAACTTTTAGTCCTGAACGCATTAAATTTTGGTTGAAGACCACAAAGGTCTGAAATATTGAGGTTTAATTTCAAATAGTTAATATATATCTTTTTAGAAAATCGGTGTGATTAAGAGCTGGGAAGTAATCTATAGAGGGCTTTGTATACCCTAAGGCATTTGAGTTTTAGAATATTTGCAACTAAATTTTAGGATTAAGCTATGAACACTTTTCGCCTAACCAATTAAGAATTAAAAGATTTGAAGAAGGCCGAATATGGGAATTCATGAGCTATTAGAGGAAGATTTGAGCAATATATGATAAAATGAAGAACAGCCTATATATTTTTTCTTGGTAAGTTGAAGTCGTATTTCTCTTTCGGGTCATGCTTTGCAATTACCTTGATGGGTTGTTTCACTTCTGTCCAGAATGAAGAACGTTACTCAATTTGTAATAATCAATAATTGTGACAATTCAGAGCACTAGCTGAGTAGTTACCAATAATTTTTACTATTCCGGAAACCAATATTTTTCATAAAAAGAATCGTTTTGAATAAATTTGCATTTTTGGAGATTCGGAGATGCCTGATTATCAATGAATTGAGAATAATATTATCAAGTACTCAATATCGTAATCATCATAGAAAGACTGAAGACCTTTAAGCTAAGTAGCCAAGGGCAATACCTTTAGTAGATTATCGATTGTTATGATTTGGCGGCATTTTTGACCAAAAATGATGACAATCCTTTCTGGTTACACGAGATGTTGAGTACTTACTTATACTAGGTTCGCCAAAAGCTCTATGCAGAGCTTGATGAATTGAAAATTTTTGATTTTGTGCGTTTTTAATGTGGACTTATAATTTAAATTTAATGAAAACAAATATTATCGCAACGGATATTACAACCCTAACCGATGCCAGATATTTTGCAGCATGGGGTGTGGATTATATTCTATATGATCTCAACCATATCGGGGTTAATGAAATAATGGCAATAGTTGAATGGGTAGAAGGGGTGAAGACTCTTGTAAAAATGGACAAGGATAATATTCATTTAATTGATGAGGTGTTGATAAGAATTAATCCTCATGCTGTGGGCTCTTCTCAAAGTGAATGTCAGGATAGGATATTACAATATGTATCTGAAGGGCCTATTTTTCATGATTTTCCATCAGAGGATAATGATGTCGGAAAAATTATCATTGCGAATGTGGACAATATTGATGCCCAAACGTATCAAATAGAACCCGAAAGCGAGGTGATGGTTTTTGCTGAAATAAATCCATCACCAGTAGCATTAAACAAATTTTTAGAACAAAATCAAAATGTAGGAATAATATTAAGAGGCTCTTCTGAAGTAGAAACAGGCCTAAAATCATTTGATAATATGGATGTTCTTTTTGAACTGTTAGAAGATCAGAACAATTAGAAAATGTAATTATTAAAAGCCAGCTTACTTATGGGGCATCAAAATTTATCTCAAAAGCACATCACCGGAGTCTATAAGGGCCCCAACATCCAATATGCCATAATTTGAGTAGTCAGACCAATGATAAAACCACCATATACATCTTGAGGTCTATGGGATCCTAATTCTAACCTTGCACTTCCTACTACACCTGCTAAAATAATAGCCAATGCTAAAAACAAATTGGGTGAAATACTGAGGATGAAATTGTCTATGGGAAAATCATAAGTCATTTGAGGTATGGTCATTCTAAATATGCCAAAAGCTCCTACTAGCCCCCCCATACCAGCACCATGCATACTAATTTTGGAAAAATTATTAATTAGAAAACAAATGGAGAGGGCAATTGTAGCTCCTAATATGGTGGCGTCAAAAATATTAGGCCCAATGTTAAATGACCGATAATTTAAAAATAACCATACATAGAAAATGATAGTGGCAATCATCGGGCCTATGCGATCTTGCTTCTCTTCTAAATGAACGCTTTTAATAAGACCTGCTGCACGGAGAGCAAAAGTAGAAACCAAAGGAAAGAATACTGACATCCCAAAAACCAAGAAGTGTACTGCCAAACCCTGTTTTGGATCAGAATAAATAAAAGCAACAGGTGTTATAATATGGAGAGTAAGAAAAATGTAGTACAAAATAAAAACAGGATGGAAAAGTGCCGATACGAGTTTTGCTATTAACCTCAAGCTGTTGTGAAATTTTTTTAGATTCACAAAGCTATAACTATTTAGAACCGATTTGATTCGTTATGTTTTTAAAATGTAGAAATGGCTTGTATGCCACCAATAAAATTAATGTTAAAAAAAACACTTTTGTGCGGCTGTGTTTTATGCATTTGTTTGTGCTCTTATGCTCAGCGCCAACTTAGTGATTCTATTCTCACTCTTATGCTCAGCACCACAGGATTTAGGCAGATCGAAGAAATCATTGATGTTGAAATCGAAGGCAGAGTATTTTCCGCTCTTATAGAAGATGGAGACACGATTATTGTAGCAGATTTAGTCAATGTAAATGTATCTAGTCCCAAGAGGTTTGCTGATAGAACAGAATATTATCGGTACATGAAGTATCGTCGGTATGCTGCCAGTATTTTTCCTTATGCCCAGGAAGCAGTAAGAATTTTTAAAGAGGCAGAATACAGCACTCATGGAATGAAAAAGCGCAAAAGGAAAAAGCACAACAGAAAACTGGCAAAGCAACTAAAAAAGCAATTTGGCAAACCATTAAAAAAGATGTCAAAAACGCAAGGGAAAATTTTAATTAAAATGATAGAACGAGAACTGGGGCGCAGCATGTATCACCTTATTAAAAACACCAATGGGTGGTGGAAAGCAATGTATTGGAATAGTACGAGCCGATTTTTTGGATATAAATTGAAAGAGGGATATTCATATGGTGTAGATCCTATTTTGGACGTTGTGTTGATGGATTTTGATTTGTGAGGTGATAATTATCTATGACTAAATTTACATTCCCAAACCATAGATCACTCCTCTTTCCTTATCCAAATGTCGCGCTGTGGAAAAGGAATTGCTATATTGTTTTGCCGTAAGGCATCATCTATTTCAAACCTAATATTACTTTTTACATCTTCAATTTTCATGTATTGTCTTGAATAAAAATGAATGGTAAACATCAAGGCACTATCACCAAAATCATCAAAACGTACAAATGGTTTTGGATTGCTTAAAACGCCTTTTGTCTTTTCCATTATGTTCAAAAGAATACTTTTTACCAGTGTGGTATCACTACCATAAGCGACGCCAATACTTACAGCAAATCTTATTCCCCTAGAGTTTTGGGACCAATTATTTACTCGAGCATTGGTCAATATAGAATTGGGTATAACCAGCCGTTTTTCCTCTGGTGTTATAATCACTGAGGTGCGGAGGCCTATTCTTTTTACTATGCCCCTTATATCAGGAAGCTCAAGAACATCTCCTATTTTTACCGATCGCTCGAAAAGCATTGTTATTCCGGCAAAAAAATCAGCAAAAGTCTGTTGAAGCCCAATCCCTACGCCTACTAACAAAGCTGCCGCTCCTGCCCACATTAGACCCATATTGATCCCTAAATTTTGCAAAGCAATAATTACACCTATAAAAAAAATAACATAAGCCAATAATTGATTTAGGGCAAACCTTACTCCTCTATCTACTTTTTTAGCATGATAAAAACTTTGTAACAGGATAGAAGTAATGATCCAATACAATAACCTGGCAATGAGGATAATCAATATTGCGATTATTATGTTGCTGAGACCAATAGATAACTCATTGTCTCCTCCCAGTGCCAAATGAAACTGTTTGTCTAAATTGAAGTTGTTAATTAAGAGTACTAGTGCTACCGCAAACAGTATATAATGAACGAGCCTGGAAGCTGTAGCTGTTGGTTTTTTTGACGTGACAAATGCGGACTCTTCTTTATTAGAAGGTAACATCGCCACACCTATTTTATCAAGGCTTGTCATGCTTTTCACAATCAAAAAGGAAAGAACAACATCTAGCACAGTGATCGTAAAACCATTATTACCCTCTGTAGAAACAAGGGTAAAATTCAAATCTAATAAGTAAAGAACAATGACGGTAAAGATGACATGCACCATGAGCATTATCAGTCTTTTTGTCTCTTTATGTACGGTTGTATCTTGTAATCCTAAAGAAGTGAAAAAATTTCGACGGCACATATAAATGGTACCTATCCAAGCCAAAATTATAAGACCTACCCAACTTACTTGCTGTACAGTGAGTTTATAATTATCCAGTTCTAGCAGTATGGAGTCCATGTTATAAAGTGATTTATGAACACTTAAATTTAATTCAAATATTCAGCGCCTGAACGAAAACACACCAAACAAATCATTTTGTTAAAACTCGACAGTTCCTGTTCAAAAGCTATGTTTTCTGATGAAAAGCAAAAAATGCAACTTCAATAATTGGAAAAATAATTAAATGCAAATACATCGGCAATAAACATAAACAACAAATTGTTCTAACAATTTTGTCTAGATGTCTACGTTGGCATAGGTAGCATTTTCTTCTATAAATTGACGTCGTGGCGGCACCTCATCGCCCATCAACATGGAGAATACACGATCTGCTTCCATAGGGTCTACTATTTCTACTCTTCTGAGCATACGAGTGTCTGGGTCCATAGTGGTTTCCCATAGTTGCTCAGCATTCATCTCTCCCAGACCTTTATATCTTTGGGTTTTTACTCCTGTATCGTCTTCTCCTTTGCTGTAGACTCCTATCGCATCCAACCGTTCTTCTTCATTCCAACAATATCTGAATTGCTTGCCTTTTGATACTCTAAATAAAGGTGGCGCTGCGATATATACATGGCCTCTTTCTACGAGTGGTTTCATGTATCTGAAAATAAAAGTTAATATCAATGTCACAATGTGACTGCCATCTACATCAGCATCACACATCACAATGATCTTATGATATCTCAATTTATCAATATTCAAAATTCGCTCACCATCTCTATCTTCAATGCTCACACCTAAGGCGATGAACATGTTTTTTATCTCTTGATTTTCATATATTTTATACTCAAGAGCTTTTTCTACATTGAGTATTTTTCCTCTTAATGGCAAAATGGCTTGAGTGTTTCGGTCTCTTCCTTGCTTAGCTGTACCTCCTGCAGAATCCCCCTCTACTAAAAATATTTCCGATTCAGAGGGATTTCGCGAACTACAATCCGACAATTTTCCTGGCAGTCCCCCTCCTGTGAGCACATTTTTGCGCTGTACCATCTCACGTGCCTTTCTGGCTGCATTTCGTGCGGTAGCAGCAAGTATTACTTTTTCTATTATTCTCTTGGATTGATTTGGATTTTCTTCCAGATAAGCCTTTAATACATCTCCTACAGCTCTGGAAACTATTCCGGTTACCTCAGAATTACCGAGCTCGCCTTTGGTCTGTCCTTTAAATTGTGGCTCAGGCACTTTTACAGATACAATAGCTGTAAGGCCCTCTCTAAAGTCTTCTCCAGATATTTCAAATTTTAATTTTGAAAAATAGCCGTTGTCCCTTCCATAGTCTTTAAATATTCTATTGACGGCTCTTCTGAATCCTCCTACATGAGTACCCCCTTCTCTAGTATTAATATTATTTACAAAAGAAAATATGTTTTCTGTGTAGCCTGTATTGTATTGCATGGCCACTTCTACCTCTACGTTGTCTTCTTTTCCTACTACATATATTGGCTTATCAATGATGGAAGTACGAGATTCATCCAAATAGTCTACAAATTCTAAAAGCCCTCCTTCTGAATGAAAAGACTTGGATTTATAATTGCCATCTTTGTCTTCTACTCTTTGGTCTTCTATGTTTAGCGAGAGACCTTTGTTTAAAAAGGACATTTCTCTCAGTCTATTAGCAAGGGTAGTAAAATTATATTCTGTAGTTTCAAAGATTTCTGAATCTGGAGTATATTTTATCGTTGTACCAGTTCTGTCTGTTTTACCCACTTCTGTTACTTCTGATATTGGCTTTCCATCAGAGTATTCTTGTTCATGGATTTTTCCATCTCTGTATACTGTTGCTTTGAGGTAACTCGATAATGCATTTACACAAGAAACTCCAACGCCATGAAGCCCTCCAGAGACTTTATAAGAGTTTTTATCAAATTTTCCTCCAGCATGAAGGACGGTGAGTACCACTTCAAGTGCTGATTTTTGAAGCTTTTCATGCATTCCTACAGGTATCCCCCTACCATCGTCTTTAACACTTATACTGCCATCCTTGTGGATAATGAGGTCTACCTGTGAGCAATGACCAGCAAGATGTTCGTCAATTGAGTTGTCTATGACTTCCCAAGCTAAATGATGAAGCCCCCTTGTATCGGTACTCCCGATGTACATACCAGGCCTTTTTCTTACAGCTTCCAGCCCTTCCAGAGCGGTTATATCATCCGCTGTATAATTCTTATTTTGCTCCGCCATTAATCATGTAATTTTGTGGGTATATTAGAAGGTACAAATATACGAATATATATATGCCTCATATGACCATAATCCATTAATACAAAATGCTTTTTATTTGATCATTTTTTAAAATATTACATTATATATGATCAACCCGACATTTGGAGTATTGAAAATTCGAGCTAGATATTTTTGCGTAATTCAACAGATATTTTTCAAGTATAATGGGATTATGGATTAAAAATTTAACGCTAATATGAGGAATAAAAAACAGACTAAAAGCCAAACGATCATGGGTGACGAATATGATCAAAACTCCAAAGAATTTAATGTTCATTCAGCAAAAGAATTGGAAGTAGTCGCAGATTATATTTTTACTCAAAACTATTCAAAAATCATATGTTTTAGAGGAGAATTGGGAGCGGGCAAAACCACCTTGATAAGTCGTTTATGTAAAAAATTAAATTGTCAAGATGAAACGTCCAGCCCTACTTTTTCTATTGTAAATGAATATATCTATTCTAATGGCATTGTCTATCATTTTGACTTGTATAGGTTGGAGTCTATAGAAGAAGTATTTGATATTGGCTTGCAAGAATATTTAGATTCTGATGAATATTGTTTCTTTGAATGGCCAGAATTGATCATGGATATCGTTTTGGATCAGTTTGTGGATGTACTTATCACAGTGGGGTCAAACAATGACAGAAAAATTATAATTTCAGAAATTCATTAAATACTATGCCTTCAAAAAGTAAAAAACAAAGCTTTTCCACATTTTTCTCAGAAGGTCAATATGCTACTCAATTAGAAAAAATTGATGTAAAAAAGGACAATCAAAAACTGACCATTGGTATTCCCAAAGAGGTTATAATAGAGGAAAAACGAATTTCACTGGTGCCACATTCCATAAGGAGCATAACGGGGTATGGCCACAATGTAATCATAGAAAGTGGCGCAGGAGAAGGCGCACATTATTCTGATTCAGATTATGCTTCTGCTGGAGCGGAGATTACCAAAGACACCAAAAGAGTTTTTGAATCACAGATGATAATAAAATCTGCTCCGATCACCAGTAAAGAAGTGGATTTTCTAAAACGAGATCAAATACTCATTAACCCTTTGCAGCTTCCTCTTATGAGCAAAGAAATACTTAAAAAACTACAGACTAAAAAAGTAACATCTATTGCCACAGGATTCATCAGAAATGAAGGCGGAGGATTTCCAATCCTTAGAATGATGAGTAAAATGGCAGGCAAATTAGCCGTAATAACGGCATCTGAATTGCTCTGTAACGATAAGGGCGGCAGAGGGGTGCTTATGGGCGGCGCACCAGGAGTGCCACCGGCCAAAGTTGTGATTTTGGGTGCAGGGGTAGCTGGAGAAAGTGCGGCAAAAGTAGCTGTTGACATGGGCGCCTCGGTAAGGATATTTGATAATGACTTTGAAAAAATAGCCCGACTTCAAGAAAACCTTGGCAGAACTTTTCACACCTCATCTATTAACCCAGAATATCTGGCATATCAACTCACAAGTGCTGATGTCCTTATCGGAGCTGTGCATTCTAAATTAGGAAGGTCACCTATCATTGTAACAAATGAAATGGTTGAAAAAATGAAACTTAAATCTGTAATTATTGACCTCACTATTGATCAAGGGGGCTGTATAGAATCTTCAAGACTCACCACTCACGAGAGGCCCACTTTTGTTTACGAAGGAGTCACGCATTATTGTATTCCCAATGTGACTTCAAAAGTAGCGCGTACGGCTTCTCAGGCACTCAGCAATATCCTTGTTGCTATTATTTTAAACATAGGCGAAGAGTCCCAAGATATTGGAAGACTACTCTATCAAAAGAAAGGGTTGCGTGGTGCCGTATATACTTTTAATGGTTATGCTACAAATGCTTTTTTAGCTAAGCGTTTTGATCAAAAATTTACTTCTTTGGATTTGATATTGACGAGTGAGCAATAGCTTTCTTGGCGCATTCTCTTCTGCATCCTTATATATGATTAAGTCATGGAATTTTAAAAAATAAATTCTCACCTCAATTAGTCTATTTCATAAAATTCGACAGTTTCCTTTCAGTTACTAAATATTTAATCACAGTGACTAACACCATTACAATTTAACCACTATATCTTTTCGATACATCCACCATGCAAACAGCCATATGAATAAAACATAGGTTAACGCTTGAAAGAATGATCCAAACTTATTGTCAATAAGGTGAGAAAACACATTGGAGTATAGCCAACTATATAGCCCCTGATCTCCTATTTTAATCATTCCAAACACCCTAATAAATATACCTGAAAGGACGTATGATATGAGAGGGTTTCTTCCGAATGCTTTAAAAATATATGACCATTTTTGCCATTTCTTTTTATCAAGTACCCACATTAATATGACTAAAGTCAAAGTGGCCAGACCTCCTGTAATCAGGACATATGAACCACTCCAAATCGGCTTGTTAATAGGAAATCCAGCAAAGTGCCAAATTGCCCCGAGCACTATTCCTCCTAATGCATACGGCAATAGCGCTTTCATTTTGTCGTCTATTTTGTCACCTTTTTGTAACACTTTCCCTACCCAATAACCAAACAAAACTGTACCTATAGTAGGCAAAGTGCTTAATATTCCTTCTGGATCAAAAGGAATTCCATAACCGCCATATACATGACGATCACCTAAAAGAAATAAATCCAAAGCTCCGGATGCATTCCCTTCTAAACTGAGTGGAGAATCTCCACCAAAAAAGTGCAGTAGACCATAATATCCGATTAGTATTAAACCAAAAATATATGGCACCCATTTTTTAGAACTATAAATGACGATTAAAGAACCCAATCCGTAAGCCAAAGCGATGCGTTGAAGCACTCCAAAAATCCTTAAGTCAGCAATATTTTTATTAAAAAATGGAAACCAATTGAGAGCCAAACCCACTAGAAAAATCAACGCTGTCCTTTTGAGTATCTTTTTTACCCATAACCCTGTATTGCTACCATCATACTTATTAAAAGAAATGGACATAGCTACACCTACTATGAAGACGAAAAAAGGAAATACCAAATCAGTAGGAGTAAGTCCATCCCATTTAGCATGAAGCAATGGCGCATACACATTATTCCATGATCCAGGAGTATTGACTACGATCATTAAAAAAATGGTGAGCCCTCTGAATATATCTAGGGATAGAAGTCTTTTTTGCATTTGATAATTTTAGGTAATTATTTGGTGCAATTTAAAAAAAATGATTTAGAAAACGAGGAGACCATCCGGCAATTTATGAGTTAGTGTCTTCTCAGATATTTGTGTAAAACTAAGGCAAGTACTCAATAATGTAATCATCATAGAAAGGCTGAAGGCCTTTAAACTGATAGCGAAGGGCAACGCCCTTGGAAGAATATCAATTGTTGTGATTTGATGGCATTTTGACCAAAAAAGATGACGAACCTTTCTGGTTATACAGGATAATGAGTACTTACGAACTAACATTGTAACTACTCAAGGAGGGTCAAATTTGGTTAAAAAAACATTTTTGTTACTCTGTGGCTATTATCGCCTCAAATCGAAGATAATGGCGACATAATCGAGATTCGCCTAGATTAGTAATAGCGCTGCTATTAGGCTCAAATCAGCCTTAAATAATAAAAACCAGTAATTCTTATGCTCTATTGCACCCACTTGAGTAGTTACCTCAATTACATGTTTGTAAAAATATACTCAACCTGTTTTGCCGATAGATACCTTCTTTTCATCGAATAAAAGAGCAAATTATATTGCTTTAGTATATATTGATAATTTGTAACTACTTCAGGTGGAGCCTGATTTGGACAAAAGAAATTCTTTTGCAACTATATTTTCAACTCTTTTTTTCGCCAATATTTTAGCTAAGACTCTAAAAAATGAGTTTTATCTGGTAAAAGAACAATAAATTTTTACCTAGCTGATTAGCAGGCAGGCCTCAAAAGCGCCGACCTGAGTAGTTGCTATAATTTTAATTATTAAATTTTCAAAAAACAAAAATGAACACACACGAAATCGACTACAAAATCTACGGAGAAGAAATGCAATATGTGGAAATAGAATTGGATCCACAGGAAACAGTCATCGCTGAGCCAGGAAGCTTTATGATGATGGATGATGATATTGAGATGAGGACAATCTTTGGTGACGGCTCTGGTCAAGAAGGAGAAGGACTATGGGGAAAAATGCTTTCGGCAGGAAAGAGAGTGCTCACGGGTGAAAAATTATTTATGACGGCCTTTACTCATGTGGGTGTTGATAAACATAAAGTATGTTTTGCATCACCATATCCTGGAAAAATTATTGCTTTAGATTTATCGGAGTTAGGGGGAAAAATTATTTGCCAAAAAGATGCCTTTCTATGTGCGGCCCAAGGCACAGCAATAGGGATAGAGTTTACAAGAAAACTTGGAAGAGGGTTTTTTGGTGGTGAAGGGTTCATCATGCAAAAGATAGAAGGAGACGGCATGGCTTTTATGCATGCAGGAGGTCATGTGACAGAACGGGACTTGGAAGTAGGTGAGCACCTCAGTGTTGATACTGGTTGTTTGGTTGGGTTTACAGACACTGTAGATTATGATATCGAAATGGTGAAAGGGATTAAAAATATGATGTTTGGAGGTGAGGGATTCTTTTTTGCAAGTTTGAGAGGGCCGGGAAAAGTATGGATACAGTCGCTTCCTTTCAGCAGGTTAGCCAATAGGGTAATTAAAAATGGCCGTCATATGTTTGGTAGTGGAAAAGGAGAAGGGAGTGTATTGGGTACTTTAGGTGATGTATTAGACGGAGATGGTTTTAGGTTTTAGAAGTTTTGTTTTTAACAAATGTGGCCAATTATATTTCGAACTACACCGTGCATTCTCAAGCTCAATAGAAAGCATGTTATTTACCATATGGAGACATGACTCTTCGAAGGAGGATGTGATAGCTTAAAGTTGAGACATAAATGCCAGAACGGAAAGCGTACTATGGCAAACTAAATCCAGATGCTACGGGATCATTATGGGCTCAACATTCCAGACAAAGGGCGGCAGGTATTGCACCGCGGCATAACTACAGAAGGTTTTTTTAGCACTAACTACTCAAGCTGTGTGCTTTTTTTACCAAAATTGAAACTACCAGAGCAGTTACTTTTGGCCTTAATTAAGTAGAAAAACAACTGCAATTAAGGCGTGCTAACCTTATTTTTAATCCATTATTTTAATCCATTTCTGATCACTGTTTCCTGATTCGATTACTTTATGGATAAACTTCATTCCTCTCACTCCGTCCTTCACAGTAGGAAAATCGTTATATAATGAATTTACAATTTTATTATCCAATCTAGCTTGTATGCATTTTGCAAAATTTCTATAGATATTTGCAAAAGCTTCAAGATATCCTTCGGGGTGTCCTGCTGGGATGCGAGTGTGGGCTTGAGCTGCTAGACTAAGGTTGCCCACACCAGTTCTCAATAATTGCTTTGGTTTATCTTGGTATTTTATTTCCAAAGTATTGGGTTTCATCTGCTTCCATTCGAGGCCTGCTTTGCTGCCATATACACGTATAGCCAATGCGTTTTCTTCACCGGCACATATCTGTGAGGCAAACAAAACCCCCTTTGCCCCATTGTTAAATCTCAATAAAACATTGCCATCATCATCTAGTAACCGGCCAGTTACTATAGTGCTAATATCGGCACAGAGTTCGGTAATCTGAAGACCAGTTATATATTCAACAAGGTTTTCGGCATGGGTGCCAATGTCTCCCATAGCACCAGCTATTCCTGATTTTTTAGGATCGGTACGCCATGTTGCTTGTTTTTGATCAGTGGATTCTAAGAGGTTCATTAGCCACCCTTGAGGATATTCTACTATTATTTTTCTAATATCTCCCAAAGCACCATTTTTTATCATATAGCGGGCCTGTTTTACCATAGGGTAGCCTGTATAATTATGGGTAAGAGCAAAGAGAAGACCTGTATCTCGAACTATTTTTTCTAACTCTTTTGCTTCATCCATATCAAAAGAAAGTGGCTTGTCACATACCACATGAAACCCATTCTCCAAGGCCATTTTTGCTGGACTAAAATGCACATTATTGGGAGTGACAATAGAAACAAAATCCATTCTTTTTCCTTCAGGCAACTCTTTTTCTTTTCGAATCATTTCTTTGTAATTTGCATATACTCGACTAGAAGGTAAATACAAATCCTTTCCTGACAATTTTGACTTTTCAGGATCACTACTGAATGCTCCACATACCAATTCGATTTCTCCATCCAATGCCGCGGCCATTCTGTGCACACCACCAATAAAAGCTCCTCGCCCCCCTCCTATCATTCCCATTCTTATTTTTCTAGACATTTTTTATATTTATTTTACTTTCGGCTTTTCTCTTCTTTTTCACATTTTGATAGCGTATTATGTGGAGTTTTTCACGGATTCAACGTATTGATTTACTATTCTTTCCAAGGTGCTTAAAGGGATTGATCCATTTTCTAATACTTTATCATGAAATGCCCTAATATCAAATTTTTCTCCTAGTGTTTCTTCGGCCATTTTTCTCAGTTCTCTTATTTTCAATTCGCCTATTTTGTATGATACTGCCTGTGCTGGCCACCCTATGTACCTGTCGATCTCCGTATTTACTTCATGGATTGAAAGGGCGGTATTGGAAGCCATAAAATCAAAGGCTTTTTGCCTGTCCCAACCTTTGTAATGCATTCCTACATCTACTACAAGTCTACATGCACGCCACATTTCATAGGTCATTCTTCCAAAATTTTCATATGGTGTTTTATAGATTCCTGCTTCTATACCAAGATACTCGCAATATAGACCCCACCCTTCTCCAAAAGCACTGAGATAATTTCCTCGAAAATCAGGGAGGCCAACCATCTCTGCGGCGAGCATATTTTGGGTGTGGTGGCCAGGCACGGCTTCATGAAGTGATAGAGCAGGCAGAGCATAAAGAGGGCGACTTTCCAGCTTTGTGGTATTCACCCAGTATTGTCCAGCTTTGTGATCTTCATAAGAGCCTCCAGAGTATCTCCCTGCTGTATAATTAGGGGCTATGGCTGCAGGCACAGGCTTTACCGAAAAGGGCATACGCGGCATTTTCCCAAAATATTTTGGCACCTCAAATTCCATACCTTTACATATCCACGCCGCTCTCATAAGAATTTCTTCTGGTGTTTTGGCATAGAATTGCGGATCAGTACGAAGGAAATTAAAAAAATCTTCCCAACTCCCTTTGAAACCCAAATTGTCAATGACCTCTTCCATGTCTAATCGTATTCGAGCTACTTCTGACAGGCCTGTTTGAAAAATTTGCTCTGGTGTGATTTCCAGAGTCGTAAAGAAGTTTACTCGTTGCTGGTAATACTCAGCACCTTGTGGCAACTGTCCTGCTCCGATTTTATCATAAGCATTAGGTAAATATTCATTACGTACAAAAGAAGAGAGCTTTTGCAATGAGGTAGGAATATCAGAACCGATCAATTGTAGTATTTCTGATTTTACCTCCTCGCTAATTTCTCCGTCATAAGTTTCTATGGCTTTTTGAAAGAGGTTGTCTTCATTATTTAATGTGGAAGTAAAAGGGTCGAGGATGTTTAAAAATTTTGATGTGATTAACTTCGAGCTTTTTTTGCCTGTTTTAAGCCCTCTTTGCATACTTGAAATGCGATGGTCTATATATGCTGGTAATGTTCTGAGTCTTTTTAAAAATTTATCTAAATCTTCTCCAGTTTTCAATCTCTTATTCTGAATTGAAAATATCATGCCCGTGACAAAACCACCTTCTGACGTGATGGGAATGAGGTATGATTCATAGTTCAGATTTGATACCTTATCATCTACAATGTGTTTCAACATTTCATAATTTATCAGATTTGTCTGGTCTATTGAAGAAGGGGTAATCATATTCAAACCGTTCTGAATACCTTTGTAGAAATGCAGCTGTTTAGCGATGTCATTGGCTTGTATCTTAGGCCATGGAAAATCATCATTCTTTTGGCTTTCTTGAAAAGTGTCATAGCGCAATAAAATATCCCCAAGAGGGTTTTGTTTTTGACAAGAAACCAAGCTTATTATTGATAATATTAATGAAAATAAAATGCGATTCATTCGTTCTGATTTTAAGATGCCCCAATATAATTGTTGTAATTGGATGCATGTTAATAATAAAGGAGATAAGTATTAACACGGGTTGATACAGACTAGGAATTTTCGGGGTTATGTATGTTTTCCACTAAAGACTGGCAGGCTTTTTTCTTTTTTCTGTGTTTAAAATTAAAGGCCATAATCCCGACCAGAGAAAAATTTTTACCCTGATCAAAAAAAATAATTTATTCAAAATTTCAGAAAACGCGAATGCCATGAGTATATTTCTATTTTTGTATAAATAATTAAGAAGCCATGGCTGAAGAAAAAAATCAAAAACAGATCAATATTGAAATGCCCGAAGAAATAGCAGAGGGCATATACTCTAATCTTGCCATCATTTCTCATTCTCAGAGTGAGTTTGTATTAGATTTTGTAAGAATTTTACCCAATGTGCCTAAGGCTAAAGTAAAATCTCGTATTATTATCACCCCTCATCATGCCAAAAGATTTTTAAAAGCACTAGAGGATAATGTAAAAAAATATGAAGCACAGCATGGGAATATCAAACAATCAAATGAGCCACCATTTCCTATGAATTTTACCCCTACAGCTCAGGCATAGCAAGTTATTATTGATTTGAGGCTAAAATGATGTTAATTCTATGGTAATTTGAGGGTGGTTGTGGTAATCCGTGCTATCTGTGGTACTGTCATGTTTCCTTATTCCAAACCTTTTCATAGGTGGGATGGATTAATATTTATATCTCATACTTACAATAACATTTCTGCCAGCAGCGCTCACCCCAGAACCAAATGGGCGATAATGTTTATCATATATATTCTCTATGCCCAGGGTAGTGCTCCACTTTTTATTAATATCATATGAAGAATATAAATTATAGGTAGCCCAACCTAAGCTGCCTATAGGTGTAGCTAAATCAGGATTATCCACGGATCCTCCAAAGTCCTCTAAGTATTTCATAGCACTATATCTTACTACCAGTTGTATATTCCACTTTGTTGAGCTAAAAACCACTCTAACATTTCCATATAGCGGTGGAATATGAGCGAAAGGTCTATCTGATTCGTTTTCTCTTTTTTCTTTCCCTTTTGTATAATTAATACTGCTATAAAATTTTATTTCCTGTGACAAATTGATTTGAGAATTTAATGATATGCCATAAATTTGAGCCTTTTGTACATTCTGATTGCCCACTACATCAAGGCTTTCGCCAAAAGATTCATATATAGATGATCCCTGAGGGGTGGTGAATGGTCTACGTGTTATTGCATCTCTCAAAACACTATAAAACCCTGTGGTAGTGATGGAGAAGTTTTCATTTTTAAAGCCTACACTAAGCTCTGTACTAATAGCTTTCTCGGGAGTTAGCTCTGTATTTGGAAAAGTGATTTCATTAGAATTTATTCTTATTTTTGAGAGGTCGTCAATATTGGGCGCTCTAAAAGCTGATGATATTAAGCTTCGTAAAAACAGTCCAGAAGGTATACGGTATAATCCACTTATTGACCACGTCAAAGCTTGGCTATTATTATTTATCCCATTGATAAAAGATTCTGGCCATTCTACCTTAGCATTTTCAAGATATTTTATTTTCCAGCTGTTCCCAGAATATCTCAACCCGGCTTTAAGTGTAAAGGGGCTTTTGGGGGCAGACCAATCTGCTTCGCCAAAAAGACCATAAGTGATATATTGATTTGTTCCATCTGCGTATCTACTTAGAGCACCATCTATTATTCTCCCAGTGACAATATTTTCGGCGTAAGCCTTAGAATTAATATCATTCCACTGTGAATCAAAACCATATAGCAAATTCAGAGAATTTCCCATTTTTATTTTAAATTCTCCTGTGAAAGAGAATACATTTACATCTTCATTTTGGCGTAATCTCTTATCATTTTGAAAGTTTCTTATTATTCGTTTTTCTTTTATTTTTTGATAGGCTGCTGTGATAATATATTGATCATACCATGGTCGAACAGTATAGTTTTTTATTTGAAAAGACGACAAAATCCGTGTTTGTGGACCATATAGCCACTCGGCATATCTGAGTTGCCCATTTCTCATTTCTTGAAGATTGTCATATCGAGGAACATTGCCCGTATTGGAAAATTGAAAATTGCCTGTCAAAAACATTTTTTCTTGAGGTTTGAATACTATTTTTTGAAGGATATCATATTGGTGATAAGCAGTGCCAATTTGTACAAATGCATTAGGATTAGATATTTCTTGGTCTATTCCATTGATTCGTACTGCGGAATTGGGCCTGAGGCCGAAATCTGGGAATCTATCATCTGTGCGACTTCCACTCTTTTGATCATCATAATCAGTGATTGTAACACTTGTCAATGTCGCCCAGCGCTCCCATCCCATTGTGACATCAGCATGAATTGTCTTCTCTTGATTAGCCGTTGCATACCTCACAAATGTTCCTCCTTCTATCTTTCTTTCTTTAGCTGTTCCAAATTTTGGAACCTTTGAAGTATATGCTACTACGCCACCTATAGCATCGCTCCCGTAAGCCAATGAATTAGGCCCAAATAATATTTTCACGTCATGGATAATAGATGCATCTACAGTAATGGCATTTTGTAAGTGCCCATTACGATAGATTGCGTTGTTCATTCTTACACCATCTACTACCAGAAGCACCCTATTGGCTTCAAAACCCCTAATAATCGGACTTCCCCCTCCCATTTGGCTCTTTTGTACATATACATTTCCAGTATGTGACAATACATCTGCTGATGTCTGCGGGTTTGTTTGCTTTATTTCCTTAGCAGAAATAGATACGATGTGATGGAATTTATCAGATTCTTTGAATGAATTTTGGCCTATTAAAATAATTTCATCTATTTCTTCAGAAAAAAGTGTCAGTCCTACCTTCCAGTTCATATTTTTAAGCTGAATAAGGGAAAGAGAGGTTAAGTTATATCCTTGTTTAGAAAAGTGAAAAATAGTATTGTTAGAAGTATCTATTATTCCTTGTCCTTCTTTATTGGTAAGGATACGATTACTAAAATCGTCATTATAAATTTCGGTTTGAAACAATGGGTTTCTATCAGCAACGTCATAAACTACTACTATGGGTGACTGTGCAAATAAAGAAAAAGGCATGCCAATAAGCGTGCTATACAGCAGGTAATTTAATAGTAAATGTGGTCCCTTCATTCGGTCTACTGCTTTTAATAAAAATTTTTCCTTTATGATATTCTTCAATGATTCTTTTAGCCAAAGAAAGCCCCAATCCCCAGCCTCTTTTTTTTGTAGAAAACCCTGGTTGAAAGACAGTCTTAAATTTGCCAGCAGGAATTCCTTTCCCAGTATCTGATAAATCAATGCAAATAAAATTATTTTCACTATAAACCAATGCACTAATTTTTCCTATTCCTTCCATTGCGTCTAATGCATTACGCAACAAGTTTTCCATCACCCATGTTAAAAGGTGTTTATTTGCTAAGATTGACAAGTTATTTCCTAACAATTCTGGGAAATCAAATTCGACCTTTTTAGATGCTCGTCGAGCCATGTAAGTTTTGATTTCAGCCAGTTCTTCATATATATTTACCTCTTCTAGCTCAGGTTTTGAGCCTATTTTAGAAAACCTGTCAGCAATAAGTTCCAGACGCTCTACATCACTGCTCAGTTCATTGATAACATCAAGTTCTTCTGGCCGCTCTTGGTTGGATTCTTTTAAAAATTCAATCCAGGCCAAAATGGCAGAAATGGGGGTGCCCAGCTGATGAGCTGTCTCTTTTGCCATTCCGGCCCAAACTCTATTCTGTTCTGCACGTCGGCTAGAGGTGACTGTATAGTAACCCAAAAAAACAAAAAGGAATATGAGCAAGCCCTGAACAATAGGAAAATATTGAATTTGTGCGTAAAGGGGTGAATCAAAAAAATAGATTTCTTGACCTGCCTCGGTGATTGTAATTTCTTGGCCGGAATTAAGATATGCTGCTCGTTTTGCTTCTAAAAACGGAACAAATGTATCCCGTTTTTCGCCCCAATTATTACCTTGAATGGTGCCATCTTCATATTTTACCACCACAGGAATTGAAAAATTCTGTTGTATGTTGAAAAGAAAAGTCAAATCTCCATCATCAGATTCAGCTAATTTTCTGGTAGCATTGATAAATAACTCCTGATTCTTTTTTTCGCTTATTGCTAATTCTTTTGACAAGTAATTGGTATAAACAATGGTTACCACCAATATCATTAGGCCAATAATCGCCAATAATGTATTCCACAATGATCTACGTGAGTAGATATCCATTTAGTTGTTTTTCAGATATTAATATTCTAAACGATTCTCTAGCAAATAGATTTTATCCTTAAAAATCAACGACCTTTGCAGTGATGATTTCTTTAGATACAAAAAAAGACATTAGGTTGCTTTCAGTAGATGAGCTTGCTATTGTCATACAAGAAATAGGCGAGCCTAAATTTCGCGCTAAGCAAATATACGAATGGTTATGGCAGAAGGGGGTAACTACCTTCGTGGAAATGACCAATCTTTCTAAAGGCCTTAGAATTGCCCTTTCTGAAAAGTATAAAATAAATGCAATCAGTACCGATGTAGTACAAAACAGTACCGACGGCACAATAAAGTCAAGATTCACCTTACACGATGGGTACAAGATCGAATCAGTACTTATTCCTGTCCCTGATGACAAGAGATATACCGTATGTGTATCTACTCAGATAGGTTGTAGCCTTACTTGCAAATTTTGCGCTACCGGGCAGATGAAAAGAGAAAGAAACCTCGACCCTGGCGAGATATTCGACCAAGTAAAAATTGTAAATGCACAATGTGAAGCACAATATGGCCGACCATTAACCAATATTGTTTATATGGGCATGGGTGAGCCCCTTTTAAATTATAAGAACACCTTAAAAAGCATAGCCCTTATCAGCAGCCCTGAAGGCTTGGGGTTTTCACCTAAAAGAATAACGGTAAGTACTGCAGGGATTGCAAAAATGATCGACAAGATGGCTGAAGAAAAAGTAAAATTCAACTTGGCACTTTCTCTTCATGCAGCTACAGACGAAAAGAGAAACAAAATCATGCCCATCAATGAGCAAAATAATCTTGAAATACTCATGGAATCTCTGAGAAGGTTTTATCAAGCCACAGGCACTAAGGTGAGCTATGAATACATCACTTTTAAGGGTTTTAATGACAGTATACAAGATGCTGATGCATTGGCTCGACTGTGTAAAAATTTTCCTGTATTGGTAAATATTATTGAATATAACCGTATTGATGGTGTGGTTCTTGAAAAGTCACCCAGTATTGATATTGATGCTTTTGCAAAAAGATTACGAGAACAAAATATCATGGTGACCATAAGAAGAAGCAGAGGGAAGGATATAGATGCTGCATGTGGCCAATTGGCAAACAAGGGTTAGGATATAATCAAGGACATATTGAAGGGTGGATTTGAAGTTTTGTAACTACTCAGGTGGAGTCAAAGTTGGACAAAAAAAGTTCTTTTTCTACCATATTTCAGCTACTTTTTTCGCCATAGCTCTGCTATGGCGAAAAAATAACAAATTTTTATCTCAAAAGCACCCACCTGAGTAGTTACCTTTTATATACTTTTGTTGAAACTATTCTGGTGGCATCAAATTTGGCAAAAGAAGACTCTTTTTTCTCAAAAGCATACCATCTAAGTAGTTACCTTTTGTTATTAAAAT
Source organism: Saprospiraceae bacterium (assembly GCA_036479115.1). Classification (GTDB taxonomy): domain Bacteria; phylum Bacteroidota; class Bacteroidia; order Chitinophagales; family Saprospiraceae; genus UBA7328. Next base: position 28,999 of record JAZGFD010000127.1, read on the forward strand.
AATTTGAGATTTTGAAGCGCACCTATTTAGTATTTCTTGTTTTGTTGTCTGTATTAGTAATTGATCAAAGCCTTAAGGTATTTGTAAAGACTCATTTTTACTATGGAGAAAGCTATCGCATGGCAGGCCAAGAATGGGCGCAACTGCATTTTATTGAAAACAATGGAATGGCATTTGGCATTGAATTTGGCAACAAATGCTTAGGAGTAAGAAGTGATAATGGCTCATGTAAAGGAGTAATTATTAGCCCAAAAGGAGGAAAAATTCTTTTAAGTGTTTTTAGAATTTTAATGATTGGGTTTTTAGTCTATCTCTTGAGGGATTTGATAAAAACCAAAGAGCCTAAAGGGCTAGTAGCAGCCTTTACTTTAATATTAGGAGGAGCTATTGGCAATATTATTGATAGCACATTATATGGAGTAATCTTTTCTAATTCCCCTATCCATACCAATATATTAGCTGAACTTTTTCCAGTATCTGGCGGTTATTCTAGCTTTCTTTTTGGCAAAGTAGTGGACATGTTTTACTTTCCCCTTATTGACACCACTCTACCACAATGGTTTCCAATTTGGGGAGGAGACAATTTTGAGTTTTTTAGACCTGTTTTTAATGTTGCTGACTCAGCCATTACGATAGGCGTGTCTATGATTCTGCTATTGTATCATAAATTTCTTTTTAAAACTAAAACTAAAACTAAAAAAGAAGAAATTATGGAAGCGGGAGAAGCGCCAATCCCTACTTAGTGACTACGACTTTTTCCTTAGCCAAAAAGTTATTGAGGGCTCTTTCTGCTTTTGATACCACATCGTACTTTATTTTGTAGACTACCATTTTGCCATTCCTTTCACAATGGACGACATCTGCTAGCCTTAGTACCCGTAAATGCTGTGATGTTATTGATTGCTCTATATTCAGTGACCTGTATATCCTATTGACATTCGTCTCACCTTCTACATCAATATATTCTAAAATACGAAGTCGCAATGGATGAGCCAATGCGCGCATTAGATTACAAGAATAATTCAGTTTAGCTTCGCTAAACGTTACTTTAGTACGTTTCATCTATTAGTTTCCTTATATCAACCGACCTTGAGACAAAGATGGCGCTTATAATTCGATTGACAAAATTATATTAGAAAAAAATTATATATGATGATTTTGTAACTACTAAAGTGATGTGCTTTTGAGATAAAATTTTACACTACTGGAGTTGGTACATGGTTTTACCC
>JAZGFD010000128.1:0-42677 GCA_036479115.1 Saprospiraceae bacterium
TCTGGAAACTAACATTTTTCAGAAAAAGAATCGTTTTGGATGAAATTTACATTTTCAGAGATTCGGTGATGCCTGAGTATCAGCGAGTTGAGAAAAATGTAAAATTCGCCAAAAGGAACTTTTTTGACTTTGTGAGTTTTCGGAGTGGACTCAATCTTAGAATAGTGCAAAAAAAATGGCCTTAGACGGCGTAAAAATAATAACAATTTTTGACCTATCTGATTGGCAGACAGGCTTCAAAATCGCCCATCTGAGTATTTACCATTTATTAAATTACTTCAGTATATTTTAAGAATTCTGATTTTTTTTATCAAAAGACATTCGTAGCAATTACCTTTAAGGCGAATTTTAAAAAATGCTGTCAACAATTAAGTCAATACTCCAAAAATTGGTTTATGGGATATTTGATCCACTTGTACGGATTGTGCGCAGACTGGGCATTACTCCCAATAATATTACCACATTTGGTTTTATAATAAATATTGCAGCTTCTGCATATTTGATATACCCTATGTATTCTGGAAATATTCCTGAGCCTTCCCGTTTGATAGGTTTTGGTTGGATTGTATTTGTCGCTGGTCTTATGGACATGCTTGATGGCAGGATGGCTCGCATTTTTAATTTGCATTCTATCTATGGTGCTTTTTATGATTCTGTCATGGATCGTTATAGTGAGCTTATTATGTTTATGGGGCTCATGGCTTTTTTTATTGCTCAAGATGATTGGTTGACAATATTTATCACCTTTTGGGCCATGTGTGGATCTCTTATGGTAAGTTACGCAAGAGCTAGGGCAGAAGGACTGAATGTGGAATGTTCAGTAGGACTGATGCAAAGGCCAGAGCGAATTTCTTTGGTAGTTTGGTCTTGTTGGATAGCTGGGATATGGACTACAAATTATCAATTGGTCATGATAATTGGGATTGGAATTGTCGCTGCCCTTGCCAATTGGACAGCTTTTCAAAGAATGTGGCATGTTAAAAAACAAACCTTAGAACAAGCTGTTAGTAAATGATCAAATTTAAGTAGGCAGTACTATTATATGAAGTATTTTATTCCAAAGGATCAAATTATTTTTGCATCTCTTTTCGCTTTTGTTTATTTCTTATGGAATTATTTTATTATTGGCTTAAAGCCAGACCACCTCTTATTTATATTGTTTATTAGTGGAGGTAGCCTTATACACAGAAATATATTTAAGTTTTATCTTGGATTTAGTGCGTTTACAATTTTTTGGATCATTTATGACGGAATGCAAGTCTACCCAAATTACGACGTAAATCCCGTGAGCATTCAGGAAATATTTGATTTAGAAAAACATTTTTTTGGATTTAATTATAATGGTGAAAAAATTATCTTAAATGAATATTTTTTGGATAATCAGATGCCTCTATTATCTTTTTTTCTCGGATTGGCCTACCTAATGTGGATGCCAGCTCCTTGGATATTTTCTATTTTTTTATACATCACGAATAGAAAACTTTTGCTCCGATATAGCTTTTGTTTCTTATTTGTTAATTTGCTGGGTTTTATTGGTTATTATTTATATCCCGCAGCACCACCGTGGTATTTTTTTGAACATGGTACTGAATTGCACACGAATATTAGCGGTAGTGCTGGGCTGTTGACTAATTTTGATGCGATTGTAGGTTACCCTATCTTCGATTCTATATATAATCGTGGTTCGAATGTTTTCGCGGCTATGCCTTCCTTACACAGTGCCTTTACATTAGTGAATCTATATTATGCTTTCAAATCAAAAAATAGGTATTTTATAGTTGCTTTTTCCTTTCTTGCTTTAGGGACTTGGGTTGGAGCAGTATATTCATTGCATCATTATGTGATAGATGTTATTTTAGGAATTTTTACCGCAATTCTAGCATTGGTTTTATATGAAAAAATAGAATTTTCTAAAATATTTTCACCTTTGATAAATAGAATATCTAAAATAATCATACTTCCTGAAACAGAGTATTTTGTATAAAATTCTAATAAAAAAGCATAAGGCGAAAAAGGTGAGGCCCCTGCTTTTTACAAATTAAAAGATTAGTTTTGTCAACCTTTTTCAGGTTGATAAAGCATGATAAAAAATAAAAAATAAAAAGATATGAGTAAAAATAATATACCTCCAGCATCTGGGAAATTGGGCATTCTTACCCCTGGTATGGGAGCTGTAGCTACTACCTTTATTGCTGGTGTATATGCAGTAAATAAGGGCATGTCTAAACCTATTGGGTCACTCACTCAAATGGGTAGAATAAGAATAGGAAAAAGGACGGATATTTCAAAACCACTTATTAATGAAGTAGTGCCACTGCATGATTTGAATGAAATAGTATTCGGAGGTTGGGATGTTTTTGATGATAATGTATATGAAGCTGCTGTGCATGCAGGTGTACTAGACATTAATACTCTCGAAGCTTTAAAGCCAGAACTATCTGCAATAAAACCAATGAAAGCCGTTTTTGATCAAAATTATGTTAAACGACTTAATGGCACTCATGTAAAAGAAGGTTCCAATAAGATGGAACTGGCTCAAGCTGTAATGAGGGATATAGAGAATTTTAAAAAAGACAATGGATGTGATAGAATAGTGATGGTGTGGTGTGGTTCTACAGAAATATACATAGAAGAATCAGATGTTCATCAGACGGTAGAAAGCCTGGAAGAAGGGCTAAGAAATAGTCATGAAGACATTTCTCCTTCAATGATCTATGCTTATGCAGCTATAAAAATGGGTATCCCTTATGCCAATGGTGCCCCTAACTTAAGCTGTGATGTGCCAGCTATGGTAGAATTAGCAAGGCAAAACGGAGCACCTATCGCAGGGAAAGACTTTAAAACTGGGCAAACACTGATGAAGACCATAATAGGCCCAGGGCTTAAAGCCAGAGCAATAGGAGTAGCAGGATGGTTTTCTACAAATATTCTGGGAAATAGAGATGGCGAAGTGTTGGATGATCCAGATAATTTTAAGACTAAAGAAGTATCTAAATTAGGAGTATTGGAGCAAATATTTGAGCCTGACTTACATCCTGAATTATATGGAGATTTTTATCATAAGGTAAGAATAAATTATTATCCGCCCAGAGGGGATAATAAAGAAGGATGGGACAATATAGATATAAGAGGATGGCTGGATTATCCCATGCAAATTAAAATTGATTTCTTATGCCGCGACTCTATACTTGCGGCTCCTTTAGTTCTCGATTTGGCATTATTCCTTGATTTGGCTAAGAGGTGTAAAATGTCGGGTATTCAGGAGTGGTTGTCATTTTACCTAAAGTCACCACAAATAAAGAAAGGATTATATCCTCAACATGATATATTCAAGCAACTTGCCAAGCTCGAAAATACACTTCGCCATATGGCTGGTGAAGAGTTGATCACACATTTGGGCTTAGATTACTATGAAGAGTTAACGAGGTAATATATGCGCTATTTAGCGAGTCTGATTGCTTCATTTTTTGGAGCAGGATATTCCCCAGTCGCCCCAGGCACTGTAGGTTCTTTACTCGCCGTGATTATTATCTATGTATTGTCTCTTTTAGTCGATAATATGAGATATGTTATACCGATTTTAGCAATTTTAAGCTATGGTGTAGGCATATTGAGTATATCAAAGTTGCCTGATACATGGGCGCATGACGACGGCAGGATAGTAATAGATGAAGCACATGGTATTTTTATTGCCTTGGCATTTATACCATTTTCAGTCATGACACTGGTTTTGGGGTTAGTAGTCTTTAGATTTTTTGATATTTTGAAGCCATTCGGCATAAGAAAACTTGATAAATGGTATAATAATCATGGAGTAATGTTAGATGATACACTTGCTGGAATTTATTCAAATATTGTTTTACAATTCGCTTTATTATGGCAAATAGTGCCTATTTAAAAAAATATATAGTGTCTGACGTTCCTTTAGTAAAATCAGGGTTTCGATGGGGCTTTGCAGCCATGGCGGCCACAACTTTGGACTTTACCGTGCTTACTACCTTGACAGAAGTTTTTGAAGTGTATTATGTTATTTCCACTGCATTGGGTGCTTTCTTCGGTGGGACATTATCTTTTTTACTGGGTAGAAATTGGGCATTTTTTAACCGAGAAAATAATATATTTGGACAAGCAGGCCGCTATCTTGTTGCTAATTTCAGTAGTATACTGTTTAATACATCTGGTGTCTATTTGCTGACTGAGGTCATCAGTGATAATCACTATCTTGTATCCAAAGTGATCGTAGCTTCATGTATCGGATTCTTATTTAACTTCCCAATGCAGCGTTATTTTGTATTTAGAAAAAGAGATTGAAGAAAACATATAAAATATTATTTATTGTAAATCCATTTGCTGGGATCTCAAAGAAGAGAAATTTTCCTAAAATGGTAGAGAAACACTTTGAAAAACCCAATGCAGATTATAAAATTGTGTATACCGAATATGCAGGTCACGCAAAAGAATTGGCAGCAAAAGGTGTTGCTGAAGGTGCAGATATAATTGCTGCTGTAGGAGGTGATGGTACTGTGAATGAGGTAGGAGGAGCTTTGGTGGATAGTAAGACCGCATTGGCTATTATCCCTGGTGGGTCAGGAAATGGGTTGAGTATGCATCTTGGTATAGGTAGAAATGCAGGGAAGGCATTGTCATTGTTAAAAAATCCAGATTTTGAGACTATTGATACATGTAAGATTAACAATGATTTTTTTATCAATATGGCCGGTATAGGTATTGATGCACAAGTGGCACATCGTACCTCTCAGAATAACCATAGGGGATTTGTCAACTATCTGTTCGATACGCTGAAAATTGTTCTTTCTTATAAGAATGAAAGATATCTTGTAGAAGTTGATGATAAAGTAAAAGAGGGGAGGTTTTTATCGGTAAATATTGCGAATGGCTCTATGTTCGGGTATAACTTTGTAGTAGCACCACAAGCCAGTGTACATGATGGAAACTTACAACTTGTACTAATGCATCATGCTCCTAAGTGGAAGTACTTATTACATTCTTGGCGATTTTTTGCTAAAAATATAGATCGTGCACCATTTGCAGAAATACTAAAAGCAAAGAAAATTAAAATTCAAATTCAATCTGATCACTCTTTAGTATATCACAAAGACGGAGATGGATTGTGTAGAGATACAAAAGAGTTGAATGTGGAGGTGATTCCTAATTCACTCCTTGTTGCTGTACCCAAAAGATAGTATCTAAAAAATATCTGTTTATTTGCCATAAAAAAATATATAAAATGAGACATTTATTTCTTTTGTTATTATTGATTTGGACTACCTTCAGTTCAGCTCAAAAACTTGTAAGTGCTTCTACTTTAGAGATACAAACAGCAAATGCTCTTAATGTTAACCTATTTATTATAGGATCATCTGTAAGAGTAGAATATGATATGGAATTAGTAAAAATTGAATATGAAACTTTGGGTTCAGATGGGAAAATTGACATCGCTTCAGGACTTATGATCTTCCCTTTAACAGTTGATAAAGAATTACCACTTCATGCTCATTTTCATGGCACGAGTACTCGTGATAATGTGCCTTCAGTAAAAGGTGGAGGCTACGAGTTGGGATTGGTATATGCAGGTAATGGACATTTTGTAATTATGCCTGATTATATAGGAATGGGTAGCTCTCGAGGGTTTCATCCTTATGTACATCGAGTTACTCAGGCCAGTGCCGGGCTTGACATGGCTTTTGCGGCCAAAGAGTATGTAGAATCAAGGGATGATATAGCAATATCTGATATTCTTTCTATTGCGGGTTACTCACAAGGAGGGCATGCCGCTATGTCATTTCAGCAACTAATAGAAACAGAATATTCAGAACAATTTGACTTAATAGCATCTACACCAATGAGTGGTCCTTATGACCTTTCTGGTGCCTTTAGGACGTTTTTATTTAGTGATAATGAATATCTTTTCCCAGGCTATCTATTGTATCAAATCATTGGGTACAATACAATATATGGTACGATGTATGAAAACATAGCGGATATCCTTAAAGAACCCTATGTGCAACCAGCAGTTACATTTTCAAATACAGGAACGAAATTGGATGCTCTTCATAATACATTAAATGGTCTATTGGTGGCAAATGAGGGAAAAAGCCTTCCTATAAAAATGTTTAAAGATGAGTATGTTATGGAACTGGAATCCAATGATGATCATCCTTTGAATGTGGCTTTGAAAGAGAATAATACTTATAATTTTAAAGCAAATGCTCCTACACGGATTATCTATTGTACCGCTGATGATCAAGTGCCATTTAGAAATTCTCTAGTGGCTGATTCTATTTTAAATGCAAATGGATCAATAAATGTGACTTCAATAGACATCAAATCAGATGCCAGTCATTCTGGTTGTGTATTTCCTGCAGTAGAGGAGTCACTTCGGTTTATTAGTGAGTTTCTAAACAGTACATCTACCTATGAAACCATTGATAATCAAATGGTGATGAGTTTGTACCCTAACCCTGCTGGTTCATTTATTAAAATGAGTTTAGGTGAAGGAGAAGATGGTGATATGGAAGTTAATATCTATAATGTTCAGGCTCAATTGATAAAAACAATTTACAATGTGTCTAAAAATAATGGAGAAATTGACCTTTCAGATTTACAAACAGGTACATACGTTATACAAGTGATAACAGATGAGGGAATAGCTTTTAAGAAGTTAATAAAGTCTTAGTTTTTTTTAGTATAAATTAAGAAATGATTTTGCCATATTTTGAACCTAATATTGTGAAGAAAATGAATTTTAAGTCTACTCTGGAAACTAACATTTTTCGTAAAAAGAGCCGTTGCTGTGTCAAGTGATATAATAAGGGTATTATTTGGTGGATATTTTGAGGCTGAACAAGGTAAAAAGTTAAGATTTTAGCGAACTAAATACTTGCCCTTAGCCTAGCCGAAGGGGGTAATTTCCATACGCTGTGTAGACTTAAAAGATCCCAAATCACCCCGATTTTATATTTTGACACAGCACTTAGTTGCATTTCAAATTGTCGTTTTGTCACAATTATTATTGACAAGAATTTCGCCAAAACTAACTTTATCTCATTAATATAGCTACCATAATGTTACCTCTATGAGGTAATTAGCGACAATTTTAAAGGCATTCTATTAAATGGTAAATTATTGCTTGACACAGCAATAGTATTTTATCACTTTTGTAAAAAGTATAATGATCCTTGACTATTTTGTGTTAGTTTTAATAACCTTATTTTCTATAGAATGATATTGTTAGATGGTAAAGCTTTAGCGGAAGAAATAAAAAGTGAAATTAAAGCCGCAGTAGATTCTTTGATAGAATCTGGCAAAAGACCTCCACATCTTGTTGCTGTACTCGTAGGAGAAGACCCAGCGAGCAAGTCATACGTAGGTAACAAGGTGAAATCATGTCAGCAAGTCGGGTTCAAATCTACCCTTATTGAAAAAAGCAGTGCAACTACAGAAGAAGATTTGCTGAGTATAATAGAAGAGCTGAATGACGATGATGGAGTAGATGGATACATTGTACAACTACCTTTGCCCAAGCACATTAATGAAGAGAAGATCAATCTGGCGATCAATTATCGTAAAGATGTAGATGGGTTTCATCCTCTTAATTTTGGGAGAATGACATTGGGACTCCCGGCCTTTTTACCAGCGACTCCACAAGGGATATTATTCTTTCTAGAGCGGTATAAAATTGAAACTACAGGCAAGAAATGTGTAGTTGTAGGAAGGAGTAATATAGTAGGGCTCCCAGCTTCAATATTACTTGGGCAGAAACGAAATGTAGGAAATTGTACTGTGACACTGGTGCACAGCAGAACACAAAATTTAAAAGACGAAATTAGAAGTGCTGACATTGTAATAGCAGCCATAGGAAAGCCATATTTTATAACAAAAGAAATGATTAAAACAGGAGCTGTAGTCATAGATGTAGGTACCAATAGGATAGAAGATGTAAGTAGAAAGAGAGGATGGCGTCTTGTGGGGGACGTTGATTTTCCTAATGTTAAAGATAAATGTTCTTACATTACACCCGTTCCTGGAGGAGTAGGGCCTATGACGGTTACCTCACTACTGATCAATACACTAAAATCAGCTAAAAAGGAGATTTACGACTGATATGACAATATCAAAAGCCACATCTAGAATACTAGATCAATTGATAAATGTAATCAACAAGATCGATGCAGAGGATTATGTAAAGCCTTTGGCCATATACAACGGGGCTACAATAGGAAAACACTTTAGACATATATATGATTTTTATGATTGTTTGATATGTGGTGGAAGAAAAGGATGTATAGATTATTGTAATCGAAATCGTATTGTAGAATTAGAAAGTAGCCAGGACGGTATCATTACCTTTTTCAATAAAATAAAATCAGAAATTGACACATTGGACCCAAAAGAGACCATAGAAGTGTATGGAGATTTTGAATATGAAAATGGAGACCGACCAAAATGTACTTCGAGTTTAGGAAGAGAAATGCTTTATGCTTATGATCATGCTGTACATCACTTAGCAATAATTAAATTAGGAATACGTGCAGAAATTCCTGGTGTTCTTCTGGACAACTCTATTGGTATTGCTGCATCCACTTTGCGTCATCAATTCATTAATACTAAATAATCTTTGAAAAAACAGACCTACTATCTAATAGATGTAATGGGTGCGGATGAAGTCGAAATAGAAATACTCTCAGCATTTTTATCAGACATTCCTGACCTAATAGGAGTCACGGAACTTGGAAATAAAACATCTTTTTGTTTTGTCACTCAATCTTCATCACAATGTGGCCTTAGAATTTTGAAATCATTAAACCCTTCGTTAAGTTATCACTGTGGAATTCAAGAGATTGAGAATTGGAATAAAATATGGGAGGATAATTTTAATCCTGTAATCATTGATGACTTTTGTGCAATCATTGCTCCTCATCATGAGCTAATTTCTAGAATAAAACATTGCATTATCATAAATCCAGAAATGTCATTTGGTACTGGGCATCACGAAACCACATTTATGATGATAGCGTATCTCAGAGAGGTAGATGTCAAAAGCAAAGAAGTTTTAGATTTTGGATGCGGTACAGGAATTCTATCCATTTTGGCTGAAAAAGAAAACGCATCGAATATTGATGCTGTTGATTATGACATATTGTGTATTGATTCTACGCTTCAGAATGCAAAAACAAATAATTGTGCAAGGATAAATGTATGGAAAGGAGAAGCATCATCTATTGATAATCAATATAATCTAGTGCTTGCTAATGTAAATAGAGCGGTATTGCTGAGGTCTGCTTCTTTACTTTCTAAAGCGTTACTTCCGAAAGGTGAATTAATCTTATCAGGTGTTTTAAAAAATGATTTTGATCTTGTTAATGATGCATATACCCATCTTTTAAGTTTTGTGGACATGAAGCAAAAAGGTGAATGGCTGGCAATTAGGTATAAGAGAAACCAATACTTTAAAAAAAGTGAATTAGGTGCATAATTTGTAAATACTCAATATTGTAATCATCAAAGAAAGGCTGAAGACCTAAAAGCTGAATAGCCAAGGGCAACGCCCTTTGGTAGGGTAGCGAATGTTGTGATATGGCGGTACTTTTGACCAAAATGATGACAAATATTTCTGGCTTCACAAGATATCGAATGCTTACAATAATTTGTTCATAAAAGCAGAAAATTGTTGAAGCTTATTCATATTATTTACTGTTTTCAAGAGCCCTTATTTGGCCCTTTTACCAAACCTTAAGAATTTGATATACGATATGGGTAGGCAGTCCCATTATATTGTGATATGAGCCTTTTATAGATTTGATTTTGCATATTCCTATCCAATCTTGTATGCCATATGATCCTGCTTTGTCAAATGGGTTATATTCTGTAACGTAATCATTGATTTCACTTTTCAATAACTTCCCAAATGTCACAGTAGAAGTGCATGAGGCGTTTACTGTTTTGTTGGTGCTCATTACTGTAATTCCTGTTATAACGTCATGAGAGGCATCTGATAATGTGGTAAGAGTAGAGATTGCATCTTTTTTATTCGTGGGTTTGCCCAATAGACGATTGCCCATAATTACTACAGTATCAGCCGTTAATATTATTTGATCTTCTTTTAATTGATCTCTCACATGCAGTGCTTTGTGATAGGAAAGGTATTGGGGTACCTGTTTTACATCTATTCCATCGTCGAAAGTTTCATCCCAATCACATGTGATCACTTTAAATGGGATGTTCGCCGCTTTTAACAAGTCGCTACGTCTTGGAGATTTTGATGCCAGCAGCAATTTTTTCTTATATAGTAAGTCAATCATATCACGATGAATAATGAAAGATAAAGATTAATAAAGAAGAAGAAAGCATGATCATTTTGAGAGTTCTACTTATTTCAAAGAAATTGTTTGATTGCGAAAATTGGAAAGATACATATATCAACGGAAGGACAGTTAGTATGAAAATGGAAACTACGAGAGGCATCTCAAAAAAAGTAGCCCAAAAAGTGGCCATTATTAGGCTTGAAACGGTTATGATTAAGGCAATAATCTTTGTTGTTTTTTCGCCGATTCTAATCGGTAAGGTTTTGCAATGTGTAGCTTTGTCTCCCTTCATATCTTCAAGGTCTTTCACTATTTCTCTTATCAAGGTTATGATAAAAACAAAGTAAATAAACCCTGCAATAAAAGGTTGGAGTGAAGAAGAGTATATTTCATATGTGAACATTATGGGAAAGAGTACTGCGATAGAACAAAGCAATGCAATGAGGAGGTTTCCAAGAAGAGGAATGCATTTTAGCCACTTTGAATATGCGAATATGCAAATAGAGATAATTCCATAAATTTCAAATGCCCTAGGAATGTAATTTTGACTGATAACAATTGAAGTAATAACCAATCCGGATAGGATATAGACAAGAGTAAGAATTTCTTTTTTTGATATTTCTCCTTTACCAGAAGGCCTTTTGTTATTTATTATATCTCCTTTAAAATCAAAGAAATCATTGATAAGATTGCCTAGAGCCATTATAAAGAAAGTGGGAAAAATCCATATTGGAAAAATATCATTCAAATTACCAGAATGAGAAATTCCTGATATTTGTTGCTTGTAAACCAACCAATATATAGAAAATTGTAAATAACTCAAAAACAGTAGGTTGTCTATTCTTATTAACCGAAGGAATAGAGAAATTCTATTGATTATCTCGCCATTCATAGACCCATTTAGCCTGAATTTGCTCTAGATGCCCTTCTGTACAGCCATCTCTTGTGCCTTCAAAATTATCAATTTCTAATATCCACTCAATAAGTTCAGTGAATCGTATGCGATAAATTCTACTTTCGGTAAAGTCATCACCAAATTTATCATATAATTTTATTGCAACATCTTCATGATCTGCCCAGTTTATCGGCATATCATTAAATTCTTCAAAGGCCATTTATATCATTTAATGTTCGTGTCCAATAATTTTTCTTTGGTCAGGAATGACAACCTCAAAATCTCCATCATCTAAAATTTCACATTGGCATCCTAATCTTGATTCAATGGTGGGGTTAATAGCCCTATCAATAAAGTCTTCCTCTCTGTCACTTATTTCTTTAAGATATTCATCACCTCTTTCTACATAAATATGGCACGTACTACAGGCACAAACCTCCCCACAATTGTGGTTAAGATGAATGTCATTATCCTCCGCAATTTCCAAAATTGTTATACCTTTCTCGGTAGAAAGAGTTTTTGTCTCTAAACTATCATCTTCAAACCTGAAAGTAATCTTGCCCATCGTGCTACAAAATCTAGAAAAAAAAATGTAAATTAAAATAATCCTAAACTATGAAAGAATTAAAAGTTAAAATAGTTTCACAATTAAATAATGAGTCCACTCCGAAAACAGACATTTTTCACAAAATGAGTTGTTTTGGATGAGATTTACATTTATTGAGATTCGATGATGCCTGAGTATCAGCTAATTGAAAAAAATATAAAGATCGCCAAAAGAAACTATTTTGATTTTGTGTGTTTCCGGAGTGGGCTCAATAATAAGTGATTACTTAGGTGGTATCAAATCTAGGTGAAAAAATCTCTTTTGTCGCTATACTTCTGCTACTTATATCTTAATAACAGCGCTATGAAGATATACAATGAGCCTTGTCTAACAACAAAATAGCAATTTTTCATTGCCTTCTGTAACAGACAGGTTTATAAAGCATACCACCAGAATAGTCATAATAATAAAAATTCTATTAGTGTCGAATAATTTCAAAAATACATCCAATAAAGACTTCAAATTTCGAAGCCTCAGGGTGTATGCTTCTACCGAGTGGCTGGCCGATAATAAAAAAAAATATCGCCAAGTTTTTTATAAGAAAGATGTTAGTTATTTATATATAGAATTTGCTATTACTAATAAAAAATTTGAAGAAGAGAATTGGGATATAGCCCTCCAGCTGAAATGTTTTAGAATAGGGAAAGAGAAAAAACAAATATGTAATCTTACTATTAATCGTCAAGTGAATAAATATGACGATGTAGTGTTTATCAGAGAAGGATGGGGCAATAAAGAGAAAGGTAGTTTTTGGAAGAAAGGCAAATATGTATGGGAAGCATGGGTAGAACAAGACAAAGTAGGAAGCAAATATATCTACATTGAGGATATTAAAGATAAAACCCCACTGATCGTTTCAGATTATATTTCGTTAGATGATCTTTACTTTTATGAAGGAAGTATTGATAACAATGAACATGATCCCACTCACCTTGTAAATTTTAGTGCGGAAACTGCAAGGTATATATACGCTAATATACATTGTATCAATAATCATTTGAATGAAGAATGGATAGGGGAGTTTATACTGAGATATATCAATGAAGCCAGAGAGCTAAAAGGAGAGATAAGAAAGATTGTAAATGTAAAAAAAGGAGAAGAAAACATCGGTATTTCTGGTGGATGGGGGAGTAATGTCAAAGGTTCATGGAAAAAAGGAATGTATCATTTTGAACTCATTTTCATGGAAAAAATGCTCGTTCAAACCACTTTTGAAATATCAGAAGATATTATAGAAGGGGACCCAATCATAAATACCGATTTTATAAATAACAATCAAAAGTTAGAACCAGACTATAAAACGAATAAGTCAGCAAAAGAGATTTTTAAGGAGTTTCATGGGTTGGTTGGTCTAAGTGAAATTAAAAGACAAATACATGAGCATACTACTTACATTTCCTTTCTTAAATTAAGAAAAGAACGCGGTTATAAAGAAGATAATCACATTCACCTTCATTCTATATTTTCAGGAAACCCAGGTACAGGAAAAACAACAGTTGCTAATCTTATCGGTAGCATGTATAAGAGTATTGGAATGCTTAAAAAAGGTCATGTGCATGTAGTGGATAGGGCAGACCTAGTAGGAGAATTTATAGGGCAGACAGCCCCCAAAGTGAAAGCTGCTATTGAGGAAGCGAAAGGAGGTGTGCTTTTTATAGATGAAGCGTATGCATTGGCTAGAAATAATGATGATAACAAAGATTTCGGAAAAGAAGTAATAGAGATATTAGTCAAGTCAATGGGTGAGCCAGATTGTGATTTTATGGTAATTGCAGCAGGTTATCCTGATGAGATGGAATATTTTGTTAGGTCGAATCCTGGGCTCAAATCGAGATTTAGACAGCATTTTAAGTTTAAAGATTATTCGTTATCAGAACTATTTGAAATAGTACATCTCGCTGCTACAAAGTATGAAGTACAATTGTCAGCAGCTGCGAGGAGTAAACTAGAAGAAATTATAACAAAGGCATTTAGAAATAAGGACAAACATTTTGGAAATGCAAGATTTGTCTATGATCTAATAGAAAAAACCAAAGTGAAAATGGGGCTCCGATTGATGTCTTCACCTCAAGTATACAATGACACTTCTGACATTGAAAGCATTCTTCTTATTGATGTAATGAGCATTGATGCAGCTAAGAAAAAGACATCAGTGGATCTTCCAATAGATGAAGCATTATTAAAGAAAAGTCTCCAAGCATTAGATGGGTTGATAGGTTTGGAATCTATTAAGAAAGAGGTTAATGAACTGGTAGAGGTGGTAAGATTTCATCAAAATATAAGTCGTAACCCTTTGGATCATTTTAATTTCCATTCTGTTCTCATTGGCAATCCAGGGACAGGTAAAACAACAGTAGCGCGCATTTTATCAAAAATATTTAAGGCTTTGGGACTGTTAGAAAAAGGTCATCTAGTAGAAGTAGACAGAAAAGACCTCATAGCAGGGTATGTAGGCCAATCCGCAATTAAAACTTCGCAACTTATAGACAAGGCCATCGGAGGGGTGCTCTTTATCGATGAGGCATATGCACTGACTAATGGCCATAGTAATGATTTTGGTGGAGAAGTCATTCAAACTCTGCTAAAACGTATGGAAGATGATAGGGGGAAATTTTTTGTATTTGCAGCAGGATATACGGATAATATGAAAACCTTTCTTAAATCTAATCCAGGACTCTCGTCACGCTTTGACAGGTCATTTGAGTTTCACGATTTTGCCGGCCACCAATTGAATGATATTGCTCTACTTTATTTAAAAAATAAAGGATTTTATTTATCTACTAAAGCCGCTACAGCACTCAATGAATATATTAACAATCTGTTTATGAAAAAAGATAAATACTTTGGGAATGCAAGAGTGATAAGTGGCATCATGGTACATTTGATCAAATCTCAAAATTATCGACTCAGTAAATTAAAAGAAGCTCCTTTTTCTAATCACGTCCTTAAGAGCATCATTTTACAGGATGTAGAACACACGATTAGTAGCAATCACACTATATCATTAAACCGAAAGAGTAATATTGGATTTGCAAGAAATTCTTGATTTATTTTGACACTACTTTAGTAAGAACTGAATATTGTAATCATCATAGAAAGGCTGAAGGCCTTTAAGCTGATAGCCAAGGGAAGAATAACCAAGAGCAACACCCGGGCAAAGCCCTTGTTTGAATAGCGAATGTTGTGATTTGATGACATTTTTTGACCAAAAATGAGGACAAATCATTCTGGTCACACAAGATATTGAGTACTTACATACTTTACAGGTAACCAAAGTAGAGCGAATTTTGGACAAAAAACTCTTCTTCTACCACATTTCAGCTATTTTTTTCGCCATAACTTTGCTACACCTTAAAAAATGATCTTTATCTGGCAAAGACAAGTTCAATTCTGTCTTGAGCCTTAATCAGAGGCTGATAGTTGTCAACTTTCATTTTGAGCATATTCGCACCTGCTGAGCTATTGAATACTGAGTCAAAACAGGCTATAGGAGTCGTTATTAAAAAAAAATAAAAAAGATCGAAACACAAAATTGATTTTTTTACAAAACTTCATTTATTTTGCACTCTCCTTTTCAATAAAGACAATTATAAATATTAATTGATATTTGAAAAGATTATTTCATGGTGGTTGTAGCTCAGTTGGTTAGAGCACCGGTTTGTGGTTCCGGGGGCCGTGGGTTCAAATCCCATCTTCCACCCCTGACGGGACAAGTAGAAATATTTGTCCCGTTTTTTTATTAAACAGGCATTCAAGGTAACTACCAAGGCGCTCTAGAGGTCTGCCCGCCAATTAGGCAAGGAAATAATGGCAATTTTTATCTGCTATATAAGGCTCATTTAAGATGGAATAGCAGGCCTATAGCTAACCAATTATATTGGTTATGAAATCTCGATTATGTTTCCATATCTTCGAGTTAATTCGCTAATGAAGTTGTTCAGAAACGTATTACGATATATTTCAATATGATTAATTTTTAGCTTAAGCCACCCTATGGTGTAGAACTAAAAAGTAACTAAAAAATACAAAAATGAGAAAAGAGCGAAATGAATGAATTAAGTGGGCTAGAGAATAAAAACTTCAAGTGTGTAAGGAAATATATCTCATTTCTTTTAACGCTATTTCGTGCTGAACGAAAACTCCCCAAAAATGATAAATGTTTATCATCTTATTACTATGCTTTGATGAATCTACATTCTGTTGCGACAGAAAGTATGAGCAAAGTATTTAAATTCTATTTATTTTACATCCGCTATGTTAAAAAATGAAATATTTTTCACTTTTGACGCTTACTTTTCATTTTTGGTATTAAATGTGATAGTAGATAGGGGTTATTACTTAATATCATTGCAACACCATTCTCTAAATGGAGCAAAAGGAGCTTGACATAGTTAAAGGACTTAATAATGGCGACGAAAGAGTAATTCGTGTGCTGTTTGACGAATATTACGACTATCTGTGTAAATCTATATACAGGGTAGTACCTGATGCTAGTATAGCAGAAGATATAGTACAAGAAGTCTTTATGGAGCTTTGGAAAAAGAGAGAATCCATCAAAATCACAATATCGATCAAAGCATATTTGCGCCGATCTGCTCTGAATAGAGCACTTAATTATCTCAGAAAGAATAAAGTAAGATTTGAAGAGGAAGATCAGATACCTGATAGAGGAAGTATGGACTCTGGTGGGCAGACTAATATGGAAGTAATGGAACTTAAAGATAGAATCCATGCCATCATAGATGAACTGCCTGAAAGATGTCGACTCATTTTTGGAATGAGCAGATTTGAAGAAATGAGTTATAAAGAAATAGCTGAGGCATTAAGTATTTCAGTAAAAACTGTAGAAAATCAAATGTCAAAAGCTCTAAAAATATTAAGAGTAAGATTAGAGCCATTTTTAAAATGATAACTTATTAAGTAACTACTCAAGTGGAGCCAATTTTAGCTAAAAAAAGTTCTTTTTCTACTATAATTTTCTTATTTTTTTCGCCATAGCTCTACTATGCCTCAAAAAATGAGATTTATCTGATAAAAAAATAACAATTTTTTACCTGCCTGTTTGGCAGACGGGTCTCAAAAGCGCCCACCAGAGTAGCTACCTTATTAAAATAAACTTAAATATAGAATAGGGGTATCTCGAAGAAAGAGTGTCTAGTATATGTAAGTTAAATTGAATCCCTATTTTATTATTACTAATAATGCACTATTTATGAAAAAAAACATGACACAAGAGCAAAAGAGCTTATTTGAGTCATTATCTCAAAATGACAAGACTACAATGAGTGATCTTGAATTAATTTGGGATAAGAGTGCATCTTATGAGCCAAAAATCTCCTTTAATAAAGAAGCTGCTTACAGCAAATTTATGAAGGATATTCAGACTGAAACTGCTCCGGCACCATCATCTGAAGGTATGAGAACAATATTGTTAAGAAGTGCCATCGCAATAGGATTAGCAGCAGCTATATTTCTGGCATATACCTACATGTTCTCTTACAAAACGATTAAAACTACTGATAGTATCGAATTCGCCATGTTAGATGATGGTACTGAGATATGGTTAAATAAGCACTCAGAGCTTAGATATCCTAGAAGTTTTGACTCAGATGCAAGAAAAGTAACTCTTAAAGGAGAAGCATTTTTCAATGTCTCAAGAGACGAAAAAGCGCCTTTTTCAATTGAATTATCTAATGACAACTTAGTTACTGTACTAGGTACGAGCTTTAATATTAATGACAAGTTTGGATCTAAAGTAGAAGTAAGTGTGGCAGAAGGTAAAGTAAATCTTCAGAACACTCTGGATGAGTCGCTTTCAATAGACTTGACTGTAGGGCAAAGAGGTATTTTAAATGCTAACAAGAAAAAAATCGAAAGCGAAATTTTTGACAACAACTTCTTAGCTTGGAAAGAATCTGAACTGGTTTTTCAGTCAGAATCATTAGAATCTGTACTCGAAGATGTGGGAACATTTTATGGGGTACAATTCAAACTTGATAATGCAGTGGCAGAATGCCCAATCACAATAACTGTGAATAGAGATGTCAATATAGAGCAAGCTGTTTCTATCATTAAGAAGCCTTTCTCTGGAATAAAAATTACAAAAGCAACAGACAACTTATACTACGTGCAAGGAACTTGTAAGTAGTATACCCGAAATGATTAAACATATCAGGTTCGTCACAATCTATTAAAGGCTTAAAAAACCAAGAGTAAACGAAAGGAAATATATAAAATTAATACCGATACGGAATATTTATAATGTTTAAGATAATCTAAAGCAAGATAGTATATATTAAAAATTTATATACTATCTTGCTTTTTTTATTTACAGTATTTTGTCAATTTACACCTTGAAAAACAAGGTGATTGGTGTTTTTATGGATGCTGTAAAAATGATTTTTATTACCAAAAAATGGCACTTACACCGCACAGATACATTCCTTCTGTTCTGTACTGCGTACTGACTGTTTTATCTATTTGTTTTTCTAGTATAGTCACATCACAATCCCTTCCAGACGAAAAAATTGTTGCAATTAATATTCCAGAAGCCACACTAACCAGTGCAATTGATGCATTAAGTGAGCATACTGGAGTAAACATTACCTACTCTCCTCAAGATATTCCTTCTGATATCATAGTCACCATAGTTGCAAATCATAACCAACTGGGCTTGGTTTTAGAAGATATTCTTTCATCCACTGATCTGAATTATCAGATTATCGGTAGCCAACTGGTAATCTTCAAAGATTCCATAGCTGTTTCTGATGAAAAAGTGAGAATTAGTGGTTATGTATTAGACAAAAAATCTGGTGAAAAGATAGTATATGCCAATGTATATACTGATGACTATAAAACAGGAACGTTCACCAATGAATACGGATACTTTGCCCTAGATGTTACAGCTGGAGAAAATGTAATCCTATTTTCATACTTGGGTTATGATAAAACGATCAGGTATTTCAATATTTATACTGATACAAATATATCAGTTACGCTAAATTCAAACATATTATTGAATGAAGTAGTAATAATAGGAGAAGTGCCAAAGGAGGCTCGCCAAATGGAAATAAGCGATAAAATACCAATTCAAAAAATACATAACCTTCCTACCCTTGCAGGAGAGCCTGATATTATAAGATTGGCTACTTTGCGACCAGGAGTGGTGACTTCTTCAGACGGATTAGG
Organism: Saprospiraceae bacterium; assembly: GCA_036479115.1. GTDB lineage: Bacteria > Bacteroidota > Bacteroidia > Chitinophagales > Saprospiraceae > UBA7328. The sequence continues at coordinate 19,016 of JAZGFD010000128.1, forward strand.
CGGTATTTCTATAAGAGGAGGAAGTATTGATCAAAATCTTATCCTCTATGATGGAGTTCCGGTATATAATACAGGACATGCTCTGGGTATTTTTTCGATTTTTAACAGTACCGTAGTCAAAAGTGCTAACATAATCAAGGGAGGCTTCCCTGCGAGATATGGTGGAAGATTATCGTCAGTGCTAGATGTGAGAACAAGAGAAGGAAATAATAAAGAATTTGCTGGTGATATCAGTATTAGCCCGATTACGGCAAGAGCCACCATAGAAGGACCAATAAAAAAAGAGAAAAGTTCATTTATATTGTCAGTGAGAAGAACGATAGTGGATCCTTGGCTGAAGCCAATTTCAAAATTTCAATATGAATTGAGCGATGAGCTGGGGTTTATCAATTACTATTTTTATGACGTAAGTGCAAAAGTGAATATGCAAATGGGTAAAAATGACCATTTTTATTTCAGCGGTCATTTCAGCAAGGACAAATTTTCTTCTCAAACCACAGCATCTAATGAAGCCAACAGTCAGCAAATTATTGAATCAGATCGCACCAACTGGAACTGGGGCAATGATCTTGGTACATTGAGATGGAATCATACCTTTTCTAATAAGATTTTTTCTAATGTAACTTTGAGTTATAGCAAATTCAATTTTGAATTCTTCGATTTTGATAAAACGATTATCGGAGATCCTTCTATGCAAAATGCTATAGGCTATCAGGCTTCTTTATTTAATAGTGATATTACTGATATCATTGCTAATGTGGATATGGAATATAAACTTACGCCCAAATGGAACATGGCTTTTGGGGTTAATTATACGCGCCATGATTTTAGACCAGGAGTAGTGTATTCATCCACTAGAGATGATTTGCTCGGTGATAAAGAGTTTCTAGACCCTACAGACCTCTCGGGGACTTTTACAGTACCCACTATTAAGGGCAATGAACTCAGGGCGTATATGGAGCAAGATTTTAAAATTACACCTTGGTTGCAAGCCAACATTGGTGGTCATTTTTCGTATATCTCTGTAGATGATCAAAGTTCTTTCATATCGATTCAGCCCAGAGCATTAGTAAATATTAGGCTTAATGGCGAAAATAAATTGAAGATTTCATATACACGGATGAACCAATTTTTACACTTACTTACCAGTGCTGGTATAGGTTTGCCTAACGACGTGTGGGTTCCTTCTACATCCAAAATACCACCCCAAGAGTCAGATCAGTTCTCGGCGGAACTTCATTTTGATGTTCTTAAAAATACTAAATTTATTCTCAGCAGCTACTACAAACAGATGAGCCATTTGAGAACATTTAAAGACGGGGCTATTTTCGGGATAAGAGAAGGTGTAGATTGGGAAGCTGAATTGCCAGAAGGGGAGGGCAGAGCTTATGGGATTGAGCTTTCCTTAGAAAAACAAATAGGCAAGTACTCAGGATGGATTAATTACTCATGGGCCAAATCAGAAAGAACCTTTGATGACCTCAACGATGGAAATGACTTTTTCGCCAATCATGATAGACGTCACAATATCAATTTTGTAAGCCTTTTTAACTTAAGAGAGAATATTGAGTTTTCCATGCAATGGACGTTTGGAACAGGAACTCCTTATACGGCTCCTGTTTCTACATCTGAGGTTATTATTGACGACAAAGTAGAAACTACATTTATCTTCGGTGATCGGAATAATGTCAGATTACCTGATTACCACAGGTTGGATATAGGTGTTAATTTTTTCAATGATTATGGATGGGGTAGACAAAAGATTACAATTGGAGCTTATAATGTCTATAATAGAAAAAACCCATTCTATATAGATTTTGTAAGAGATAAAACCGATTCTAATCAGTTTGTTGCTGAGGCTGTTAGTATTTTTCCTATTGTGCCAAATTTCTCATATAGCTTAACTTTTTAAAAGAAAGTATCTACTCCGGCTTAGCCAAATTTGGATAAAGAAAGTTCCTTTTCCACCCTTTTTCAGTTCTTGTTTTTCGCTATAGCCCTGCTATGCCTCAAAAAATGAGCTAAACCTGAAAAAATAACAATGTTGAGTCCACTCCGATAACTTACAAAATCAAAAAAATTCACTTCAATAAATCTGAATAAACCTTTTGGCGAACTTTACATTTTTTTTTAACTCGCTGACACTCACGCATCACAGAACCTCAAAAAATGCATATTTCCTACAAAACAACTCTTTTTATGAAAAATGTTGGTTTCCAGAGAAGACTCAGCGTTTTACCACAAAAGCGCCCCACTTGAGTAGTTACAATAAAAATAGTTACGAAATGATCATTAAATAACTTTCTCCAAATAATTTGATGTTTCAGTTTTACTGAAATATGAAGAGATGAAAATTAAGAGCATACGCATGAGAAATATTGACAATCTAGACCGCTACATTATCATTGAGACGAAATAATTTCCCCCTCTCTCTATCTTCACTTTGTTCTTTATATAGTGCCTGAACGGAAACTGTCGAATTTTTTGAAATAGAATATTTTAGATGAGAATTTAGTTTTTTGATATTCGGTGATGCTTGAGTATCAGCGAGTTGAAAAAAATTAAAATATCACCAAAAGAACTACTTCTAATTTTGATGAGTTTTCGTTCAGACAATATAAAGCTCATATTTTTGTCATTTTTATCAATATCTCCTTGACAATTAGGAAGAATAAGGCCATTGCTTGGTGTAAGCTATTTAGCATAACTCAAGTTAATCGATAAAAACAATTTTACTGATTGATAATCAATTGTTTGTATATTACAAAAATATGTAATATGTTTGCAATGTAGTAGGTATTATTCTATCTTTGCTCCTATACCAATGACTAGGATCTCTGATTGAATAAATGAACTAATTTATTCTTTTGAGACATTGAGAAAATTACTCTTTTATATCATTATTTTAGTGCCTTTTTTCCATTCGTGCCGCGATGTAATCGTGGTGGAGATAGCGCCCAGTCCTAGTATGGCAGTTATAGTCAGCGAGCTGTCTCCTGATAAAAGAATAGAACTAGATTTATCTTTAACGGCAGGAATTTTTTCAGGGCAAAGAGCCATTCGTCCTGAAGATGCTACTATATTTTTATCTGGCACTGATCTTCCAGCTGGAGCTACAGCATTTATCTATTCTAATCAAACTGGGAAATATCAATTCAGAAATAAAGATTTTAGACCCTCTCCTGGCGAAACCTATTCGATTAGCTTAAATATTCCCAATTCAGAATTTTCAGATTTAGTTGCCACTACTTCTATTCCTATGCCAATATCAGTAGAAAGAGCCATGATCAATGATGTAAATATCTTATCTAATGTAGATAGTCTAGAAGATATTATTTTTGATATTGATTTTCAACTTAGCCAGTCTAATAATAATGATACTTATCTTCACATAGTACCAAAAAGAGTTTTATCTCAATATAAAGTGGATGCCAATGGGGAGATAAGAGTTACCTTTTTTGCTGAGACTGAAAACCTCCAGGTTGTACAAATTTTGAGTACTCATAATGCAATAAATGAACTCAATCACAGAGAAGGTGTATTCATAGATTACGCCAAATTGAAAGATGAGCAAGTCAAATTGCGATTATCTACAGCGACTTTATTAGACCCTTCTATTGATATTTTACAAAACATAGAAGTTACTGTATATACTCTGAGTAAAGAGCTCTATGATTACCACCAAAACCTTCATAAACAGTTGATTAACAACACTTCATCGTTTTCTTCGCCTACCACATCATATAGTAATATTGAGAATGGACTTGGTGTATTTGGAGGCATGAGTGCATCTAGTTCTCTTATCAAATTGTAAATTTATTTACATTCTTCATAGGGGATAGCCGAGAAGTAATTGTCTTTTAAGTGCTAATCAACCTAAGAATGAAAAATATAATAATAGAAAACCAATCGGTAAAAATTGCCTTTCTTAAAACTGTTCCTTTATTGAAAAGTTTGGACGAAGAAAACTTGGAATATCTCTCAGAGAATATCGAAGAAGTTAAATTACGCAAGTACTCATTTTTATATAAAATGTATGAAGTTGCTGACCAATTGTTCATCTTAAAAGAAGGAATAGTCAAAATATCTACCTTCACTTCTGATAGTAGAGAAGTAATAAAGGGTGTAATTCATAGCACTATGACTTTTAATGGTCATGCTATCACGTCACAAAATAATGTACTCAGAGAAGATGCACAGTCAATGGATAGAGCATGTGTACTATATGCTGTAGACAGTGCCGTAATAAGAGAATTATTACATCGTAATTTTCAATTTACCATGGATGTAATGACCATGATGAGCCATAAGATAAAGAAAACTGAAGCAAGGCTAGAATCATTAATACTAGAGGATGCACGCACCAGAGTGATCAATTTCCTAAAGGATAACGCCAATAAATTTGGAAAGAAAGTGGGTATTGATGAGATGCTCATCAGACATAGCTTTACTCAGCAAGACATTGCCAATTTTACTGGAACATCACGCCAAACAGTTACCACCATTTTAAACGATTTAAAGAAAAAAAATCAGATCATTCTAAGTAGAAAAAGAATCCTGATAAGAGATATAGGCATTTTTTCTTCATAAACTGAATATTATTTGCCAAAAGGATTATTCATTCTGAAATCCTAGTTAAGAAGGGGCCGCTAATAGTAGCGGCTCTTTTCTTTGTCAGAAGCCTAAAAATTAACTATAAAATTGAATTAAAAACGATAAAAATCTCTGCTTAATCGAACAATTCATTATATCCAGAATCTTTTGTTAGCTTCTCCTTTTCCTTTTGATACTCGTTAAGATCAAGAGTATCATAATCTATATTTTCCTTGCCTCCTAGTAACAATAATGAACTTTTTTTCTCATATTCTTCTAGCATTTTAAGGCCTTGCTCTTCAAATATTCCATTTTGAAGATCTACAGACTCCATGATATTTGAGGAAAGCTCCATAAATTGCTCCATCTCTCCTACTTTATTAGCCACATCGTCAGCTATAACTTCCATAGCCTGATCGAACATTGCTCTTTTATCACCGTCTCCAGTCATCATACTCATAGCTGATTTCATAGCAGAGTGTGAAGCCCTGATGGCTTTTCTTTCTTGTTCTTTTACCTTCACTTGATCTTTAGTGTCTTCTAATAGAATTTCTGAATTAGAATACATCTTAGTTAATACCTTATAGAGTATACTCATTTTAGAATGAAGGGATTCGTATTTACTATTGGAATCTTTTAGCCTTGCAGCCTTTCGAGAGGCAAGTAACATTTGTTTTTCATTGCCTTGTTCTTTCGCCTTTCGAGCAATCATAATGTTTTGCTTGATATCCTTATTATTGCCTTGCATAAGAGTTTTAATCTTTCTGATTTGCCCTCTTAATGAACCTATCTGTTTGCCCATTTTTTTAAGGTTACCTTGAAGGTCGCCTATATAATTTTTCAAAATACCAATGGGGTCGATAGTGACAAACATGCTTGTTATACCTCTCATTATACTTTTATAAAAATAGCCAAAAAGGGTTCGCACTTTTGGGTCAAGTACCATGTACACAATTAGCCCTAAAGCAGCCACTGTTGCTACAAGGCCTAACATAGTCTGCGTAAAAGCCAAAATTGCCGTAAGATTAGTGAAAAGGAAAAAACCTAATCCACCCAAAAGGGCAACCATAAAAAGACTACCTGTCATTCCTTCTGGTTTTCTCCAAAATGATTTTCTATTGGTACCCATATTATCTATACTTGAAAAATCTGACATAATGTTTCGTTTAATTTATTGAACTTTTCAACAGTTATATCTTTTAATATAAAAGATGATCATTTAGTTGATAATCAAAATTAAATTTTTGTATTAACAATGGCTCTTATGAGACCTAGAATATTAGTTAGATTACACAAAAGAGCTATTTTTATAAAAATGGATCTATCCGTTGCGTTTGTACAACTTGAATTTAAGATGGTAATGTAAAAAAATATAAAGGAATATATCTTATGTCTTAGATTAAAAGATGCATTTCTTCTACAATACGGCTCTACAAGCTCAAATTAAGAATGAGATTCCAATAGAGAAGCTGATCGAAAGTGCTATTTTTGCAACGTAAAATATTTTTAATATAAATTGTATCCATTGAGCCCACTCCGAAATTAAAAAAATCTAAAATGTATCTTTTAGTGATCTATCATCTTTTTTAATCTGTTGATATTCAGGCCTGAACAAATATAAAAAAATGATAATATCATCTAAATTAATTTTTTTGAAAAAATTAAATTATCCGTTTTCAGAGTGGGCTCTTCATTGATATTTTGTGATTCTTGAGTAGCAAACAATTAAATATGAATGAAAATTTCGCTAAGAACAAATTTTCTATTCGATAGCCTAAAATCTTACATTTGGCAAAGCAATGTAGATTCATCAAACACATTGTAATAAGGAGTTAAACATTTATATTTTGATGTATTTTCGGGCATCCACTACATGTCTATATCCATTCTGAATGGGAATTTCATCAGTGCAGCAATGCTTTGTTTGACGTCTTTCCCATTGTAGATCATACCGTATATCATTTTAGTGATAGGAGCTTGGAGGCCATATTGATTGATGATTTGATTTGCTACTTTAAGAGACCTAATGCCCTCTGCAACCTCATCTAGAGAATCCAATACATTTTGAAATTTCTCACCCATTCCTATTCTATATCCAAATGAGTAATTGCGGCTTTTATCACTTGTTGCTGTGGCTACTAAGTCACCAATTCCGGCAGTTCCGATAAGGGATTTAGGATTGGCTCCTAGAGCTTCGGCTATCATCATCATTTCTCTAAGGCCCAATGTTATCAGAATGGCTTGTACATTTTTTCCTAGGTTATTTGCTGCTGTCATTCCTGAGGCCAAAGCAATAATATTTTTTAGTGCACCTGCTAGTTCAGCTCCTTTGAGATCGTGAGAGCCGTACACAAAGAATGCTTTGCCTATTAGAGCCTTTCTTCCTCGTTCTATAACCTCATCATATTCACTAGCAATAACTGTGGCTGTGGGGAGTCCATTTAATATTTCCTTAGCTAAATTTGGCCCTGTCAGAGCTCCTACTCGCAATACATTAGTTTCTTCTAAAATAACTTGGCTCATTGTCTTAACATCAGAAAGTAGCAACTGTTTTTCTGCACTTATATCTTCATCTTTCAGATCAAACCCTTTTGTGCCGTGAATCAGGATATGATGAGGATTAAGATACGGACTTAGCAATTTCATCACCTTTCTAAAATGTGCAGAAGCAATTATTGGGATGATAAGATTGCATTGTTCTGATATTTTTTCAAGGCTTGTAGTGGCTTTCACATTGTGTGGAAATACTATACCATTATAAGCTTGTTTTTGATTGATTTTGTTTACAAGGTCATCCCTCCTGCTATATAGTAATACCTTATTATTTTCTGATGCCAGTTTCGTGATAGCCATACCAAAACTACCTGCACCTACGATACCTATTACAGAGCCCATAAAAGTATTATTTCTTTTTTGATTTTCTGTCTTGTTGTTTTTGTTGTTGCTTCATTGCATCTTCAATTCGTTGCTGAAATTTCCCTTTTTTCTTAGGTTTTGCCTTATTCAAGTTCAATTCTGCCTTTATCTTATCATCGTCAAAGACATACCTCTTAGTGATCACAGTCTGTAATATATTCATTAATTGACTAAAAAACATATAACACGTCAAGCCAGATGCATAAGTATTGAAATATACCAGAAACATTAGGGGCATGAGATACTGTACATATTTCATGGCAGGGTTGGCGCTCATATCCATATGTTTCATATTATAATAAGTATATACCACCTGACTTATCGCCCATAAAATAGTAAATAAACTAATATGAGCACCGAACATAGGTAAGGTGAATGGCAGATTAAAAAACGCATCATAAGAAGATAGATCACTGGCCCACAAAAAAGGTTCTTGCCTAAAGGTAATAGAGGCTGGAAAAAACCTAAATAGGGCATACCAAATAGGTATTTGTATAATCATAGGCATGCATCCTCCCATAGGATTCACGCCATATTCTCTATAGATCTTCATGGTCTCCATCTGAACCTTTTGGGCGTCACCTTTGAATTTTGTCTTCAAATGGGCCAATTCGGGTTTCAATACACCCATCTTAGCCTGAGATTGGAGCATTTTATAGTAAAGAGGGTAGAGGAGCATTTTAATAATAAAGATTAAAATGATAATAACCAACCCTTTACTGCTAATGAATTTTGACAAAAAATTAAACGATGGCCGTATTACGACCCTGTTAATATCTCCAAAAATACTGCGTCCGTAAGGAATGATTTCTTCTAGATCAGTGCCGTAAGCTTTGAGATTATCATATTCATTAGGGCCAATGTACATGAGCATTGCCATGCTTTCCCTGCTTGTATTATTATAGGGGACATTTAAAATTGAGCTGGCTATTTTGAGCTCATCTGGATTCTCAATCATCTCAGTACTGAAAGTACCTCCATTGTATGACTGCTCCAAAACCATAATGCTCGTGTTAAAAAACTGGTGTGCATGAGATACCCATTCTATTTTCTTTTCTGGTTCCTCTATCATATCGTCACCCATGCAGTTGCAATAGTCAGAACCTTCTTCTTTTTCTTTAAAATATACCGATGAGTATCTACTCGGCCACATCTCATTTTGCTCAATGGCATTGAGTACATTAATCCAATTTAATTTTATTGCAGATGGGTTTCGACTTATGTCGTTTTGTAATCCATTGATATTGATATTGTATTTGAGGTCATAGCCTTCTCCTAAGTCATATATCTGTTCAAAAGAGCCACCACTGGATGTGGTCACTTTAAAAGTTATTTTTTTTCCTACTTGGGTGGCAGCGAAAAACAAATCTTCTGATGAAATGACTTTATTGTTGAGGTCAAAAAGATACTCAAATTTGTTCCTTTCGTTATCAAGTAGACTTACTTGAGATGTTTCTTGTATACCCTCCTTATTCTTTCTGATTTTAAGATGATCTTTAAGTTCAGCTTTGATGATTTTCCCACCTTTATTGCTGAAAGTAATTTTGATTTTATCATTTTCTATCGTAGAAAGAACCTCTTTGCCATTTGCGCTTGACGCGAATATACCATACTGACTTTGTAGAGAAATAGTATTTGAACTATCTGATAAAGGCACAGATGTAGATTGGCCTGGGGGAGCTTTCTCCTCAATTTCTCCCAGTAATTCTTCTTGCTTCTGTTGTTCTTCTACATTTACAGGAGCTTCTAAAGATTGCATATTCCATGTCCATATAAGTATGATAAATATGAGTATCAATCCTATTGTCTGATTTCGATCCATTTATGATATGTCTTATAAATTCGCGCAAAGGTAATATTTTGGGTATCACATTGTACTAGTCCTTGACAAGTCTTATAGAATACTTGATGAAGGGACGATATTTATAGACAATGAGGCGCCAAAGGTTCTTTATTGGCTCTATCTTTGCCCCACATTTATATTATGATAAAATATTATAAAAAGGTGGGGTCACAGTTTGAATCTGTTGCAGCAGATCAGGCTGACTGGATCAATATTGAGCCACCTTATGATCATAATGAAATAGAGCAACTTGCTGCAAAATTTAACATCCCACTTGATCTTCTTACCGACTCACTTGATATTGATGAAAGAAGTAGGTATGAAAAGGAGGATAATCTTAAATTTCTATTGATAAATACACCTGTACTAAACCATGAAAAAGGGGAAAATGGCCCAATCTATATAACGGCACCTATTGGTATCATTTTGATTGATGAAAAAATCATTACTATTTGTAGTGTTGATAATCCTATTCTTAATCGATTTGAAAAAGGATATGTAAAAGTCTCAGATGCGGTAAATGAAGTAGCTTTTGTATTAAAAATATTGCAACAGTCAGTATTCGAATTTCTAAAATGCCTTAAAAAACTTAACCTAAGAAGAACCCTTATCGAAAGAGAATTGTATAATTCTAGTAGAAATAAAGAACTTCAACAACTGCTTCGAATTGAGAAGTCTCTTGTTTATTTTGTTGGATCAATAAGTGACAATGATCTTTTGAATCGCAAAATAAAAAGAGTAGATTTTTTGGGAATAAGAAATGATGAAAATCTTGTTGACTTATTTGAAGATATTTTAATCGACAATGGCCAAGCTTTCGAAATGGCTAATGTACATACCAACATTTTAAGTAGTACGATGGAAGCTTATGCTTCTATTATTTCTAACAATATGAACGTGTTTATTCAGAGGCTCACTGTGATCACTATTATACTCATGGTTCCTACCTTAATTGCCAGTTTTTATGGCATGAATTTAAAACATTTGCCACTTCAAGACCACCCTTTGGCATTCTATTTTATCATCCTTATTTCTATCCTTGGAGGTTTGGCATTGGTATGGTTCTTTGGAAGACGAAGAGATTCATTATAATTTTCACATTACATATTTCATTGATTTATAACCTGTTGCTTGTCAATAAAGGATGATGTGTTTAGTCTTTTTTATTGGAACCCATTGTTGCATATTAAATATTTTTAATATGTTTACAAAAAACTTACCAACACTATGTTGATAATTCAAAAAAGTGATGCTATCATATTACAGATTATTTTCATTTATTTGTTGTCTTGTTTGTTGTGAAATCCAATTGCTCAAACAATCAACCAATCTAGAGACAAATTGATAACGTAATTATCCTATTCGGCAGAATTAGGACTGATATTTTAACCTGTATAAAGAACATTTGAAAAGAGCTAAATCGCATGAGTAAATTTGTAGAGCCATTATTAAAAGAGAACCCCAAAAGATTTGTATTATTTCCTATTGAACATGATGACATCTGGGCATTCTATAAAAAGTCAGAAGCTAGTTTTTGGACAGCTGAAGAAATTGACTTACATCAAGATCTTTCTGATTGGAGCAACAAGTTGAATGATAATGAAAGGCATTTTGTTAAACATGTTTTGGCATTTTTTGCTGCCAGTGATGGTATAGTAAATGAAAACCTTGCCGAAAATATGGTAAGCGAGGTACAGTATACAGAAGCAAAATTCTTTTATGGATTTCAGATAATGATGGAAAATATCCATTCTGAAACTTACTCATTACTTATTGATACATATATTAAGGATAAAAAAGAAAAAAATTACCTGTTCAATGCCATTGAAAACATGGACTGTGTGAAGAAAAAGGCGGAGTGGGCATTCAAATGGATAGACAATGGATCATTTCAGGAAAGATTGATAGCATTTGCTGCCGTTGAAGGCATTTTCTTTTCAGGATCTTTTTGTTCTATTTTCTGGTTAAAAAAACGTGGTTTAATGCCAGGACTGTCTTTTTCTAACGAGTTGATTTCCAGAGACGAAGGTATGCATTGTGACTTTGCTTGCCTTTTATATAATCAGCATATACAAGAGAAATTACCAAAAGAACAACTACAGAAGATGATTACAGATGCTGTAGAAATAGAAAAAGAATTTGTTTCTGATTCTCTTCCAGTTAATCTTATTGGGATGAATTCTGATCTGATGTGCCAATACATAGAATTTGTTGCTGACAGGCTGTTAGTAGCATTGGGAAATTCTAAAGTATATAACGCAGAGAACCCTTTCCCTTGGATGGAGCTTATCTCTCTACAGGGAAAAACAAATTTTTTCGAAAAAAGAGTAGGAGAATACCAAAAATCAGGTGTTATGGCTGATAAGGATAAACAAGTATTCTCACTAGATGAAGATTTCTAATCACTTGCACTTAAAGTCTGTTAAAACAAGAAAACTCATTCTTTCATTCTAAAACATTTAACACTCTATGCAAGTACTAAAAAGAAGCGGTAAAAAAGAGGAAGTTAGCTTTGATAAAATTACAGCACGCATTAACAAATTATGTTATGGCTTGGATACAAAGCACATCGAACCCATAGAAATCGCCAAGAAGGTTATACAAGGCCTTTTTGAAGGCGTATCAACCTCTCAGCTAGATGACTTAGCAGCAGAAACAGCAGCATCAATGACGACTAGTCACCCAGAATATGCAATTCTCGCAGCGAGAATAGCCATTTCTAACCTCCATAAAAATACCAAGAAGTCTTTCTCCACAACAATGAAAGATTTATATGAATATATTGATCCGAAAACGGAGGAAAAAGCTGGCCTTATAGCTAGTAACCTGATGTCTCTAATCAAAAAAAATAAGGAAAAAATTGATTCCGCCATTATTTATGACCGAGATTTCACCTTTGATTATTTCGGATTTAAAACTTTAGAAAGAGCTTACCTACTTCGTATGGACGGAAAGGTGGTAGAGCGCCCACAGCATATGTTGATGAGAGCATCTTTAGGTATTCATGGTGAAGATTTAGAAAGTGCTATTCAGACTTATAATCTCATGTCTGAAAAGTGGTTTATACATGCCACACCTACATTATTTAATGCAGGTACCCCTAGACCTCAGCTTTCATCTTGTTTTTTATTAACAATGACTGATGATAGTATCTCTGGAATATTTGAAACATTAACAAGATGTGCTAAAATTTCTCAAAGTGCTGGAGGAATTGGATTGAGCCTTCATAATATTAGAGCCAAAGGTAGTTACATCAAAGGCACAGGAGGTACATCCAATGGTATAGTTCCAATGCTTAAAGTATTTAATGATACAGCAAGATATGTTGATCAAGGAGGAGGAAAAAGAAAAGGCGCTTTTGCAATGTACCTTGAACCATGGCATGCTGATATTTATGATTTTTTAGACCTTAAAAAGAATCATGGTAAAGAAGAACAAAGAGCTAGAGACCTTTTCTATGCCATGTGGATTTCCGATCTTTTTATGAAAAGAGTGAAAGAAAATGTAGAATGGTCATTATTCTGCCCGAACGAAGCACCCGGATTGGCTGATTGTTATGGCGAAGATTTTGAAAAATTATATACAAAATACGAGAAACAAGGGCTTGCAAGAAAAACAGTAAATGCACAACATCTCTGGTTTCATATCTTAGATTCTCAGATAGAGACTGGTACACCTTATATTCTTTATAAAGATGCTTGTAATCAGAAATCAAATCAAAAAAATGTTGGAACTATTAAATCAAGTAATCTATGTACAGAAATTATAGAATATACTGCTCCTGATGAAGTAGCGGTATGTAATCTGGCATCTATTGCTCTACCAAAATTTGTAACAAATGGCAACTTCGACTATGACGAGCTGCATCGTATTACTAGAGTCATTACTAGAAATTTGAATAAAATTATTGATGTAAATTATTATCCAGTTCCAGAAGCTGAAAAATCTAATATGAGACATCGCCCTATTGGTATAGGAGTGCAGGGTTTGGCTGATGCTTATATGTTGTGTAGACTACCATTTGAAAGTGAAGAGGCTTCTGAAATGAATATTAAGATATTCGAAACTATATACCATGCATCTGCATCAGAATCTTTAGAATTAGCAAAAGAACATGGTGCATACGAGACCTTCAAAGGCTCACCAGCAAGTAAAGGGATATTACAATTTGATATGTGGGATGTTACTCCTTCTGACCGGTATGACTGGGATACATTAAAAGCAGATATTGAGAAGCACGGTATGAGAAATAGCCTATTGCTAGCACCAATGCCAACTGCTTCAACATCCCAAATATTAGGGAATAATGAATGTATAGAGCCATATACATCAAATGTTTATACAAGAAGGACGCTATCAGGAGAGTACATTATAGTAAATAAACATCTTCTCAAAGATCTTATTGAAAAAGGGATTTGGAATGAAGACATTAAAGAGAAACTAATAGCTGCTAACGGCTCAGTACAAAACATTGAGGAGGTGCCTCAAAATTTAAAAGAATTGTATAAAACCGTATGGGAAATAAGCCAAAAGAACATTATTAATCAAGCTGCTGATCGTGGCGCATATATCTGTCAAAGTCAAAGTCTAAACTTATTTGTTGAAAATCCGAATTATGGAAAATTGACATCCATGCACTTTTATACTTGGGAAAAAGGGCTAAAGACAGGGATGTACTACCTCAGAAGCAAAGCAGCTGTAGACCCGATAAAATTTACATTGAGTTCTAAGCACCATCAAAAATTTGTGACTGATAATGCGGAGGAATCAGAAGAAAAAGTAATTGAAGGTGATGCATGTTCAATGGAAGAAGGCTGCCTGATGTGTGGCAGTTAAAGATCAAACTTTAATTCTCGGAAATGCTAAGAGGAAATATTCACGAATATTTCCTCTTTTTTTTTATTAACTCAATTATCCTTATTTTCATTTTTATGAACGCATTGATACCGAAGAATCACTGAATTTCAAAAAGGAGTTGTTTGATAACGAGGGTTAATATTAGTGTCACTACTCAGGTGGTGTGCTTTTGAGACCTGATTGCCAAACAGACAGGTAAAATTATATTTGTATCTACTCTGGTTGATATAAGAAGATAAATTGAAGTTAATCAATTAAAAAATTTCTTTTCCAATGTACTTTACCATAGTATTAGCGAGGGGACAATCAGCAATGTATTAATAAAAGCAATCACCAAATCCCAATTTCTATTTGAGTTACCAATTTCTAATTTTGATGAGTTTTCGTTCAGACACTATTTATCAGAGTATTCACTAAAAGTGGGACTTCTTTAGCAGCACGACCTGGAATTACTTGTAAGTTTTTATTTTGTTGCAGCTCAAAATTTAATTCAGGATTCAAATCACAATAGTAGATTTTACATGAATTGTTAACATACCCAGAAAGCCCAGCGGCAGGATAGACTTGAAGTGAAGTGCCTATTATTATTAAAATTTCAGCTCCCATAACAATTGAAATAGCCTTTTCTAACATTGGTACGGCTTCTCCAAACCAAACAATATGCGGCCGCATCTGATGTCCATCCTCTGCCACATCACCTATATGGAGATCCTTGTACCATTCATAACAAGGCCCATCAGAAACAACACTTCTTACTTTATTTAACTCTCCATGTAGGTGTAAAACATTTTTACTGCCTGCTCTTTCGTGCAGATCATCTACATTTTGTGTTATGATGGTCAAATCATGATATTCTTCTAATTCAGCCAGGGCGTAGTGCGCTTTATTGGGTTTGACATCTTTAAGTTGCTGCCTCCTTTTGTTATAAAAATCCAATACCAAAGCCTGATTTTTATGCCAACCTTGTATTGATGCCACATCCATGATTTCATGATCTTCCCAAAGACCACCAGAATCCCTAAATGTTTTAATTCCACTTTCTGCACTTATTCCAGCTCCAGAGAGTATAACAATGGTCATATGTACTAGGTGTCTAATTATTAATACGAGCTCTAATGTACGCCCCTTTTTCAAAATAATTAGCGAGTTATAACCTACAAGGCAAAGACACATTTTTCTATTTTACCAAATGAATTTGCTTCTTTTATTGCAATTTTAATATACTAAAAGAGAATTTATGCCTATTGCAAAAAGGTTATATTTCATATCGCTAATTGTAGCAATATGTTAAAATATAAATTATTCTACTCATTGCTACTGAGTTATATATTGAATTAATTTATATTTATGAATCTTTAATATTTGGTAATTCAAAGTTATTGTTATCTTTGTTGTTATCAGGAAACTTACATTATATAAAAATGAAAAGATTACTTATATTACTTTTTGTCTTTTCTGTATTTGCTGTTCAATCGCAGGATATACACTACTCTCAGTTTTACAACGCGCCACTTGTGTTGAACCCTGCGAATACTGGTATCTTTAATGGAGACAAAAGGATAACATTAAGCTATAAAAATCAATGGAGTTCTGTGCCAGTACCTTGGAAAACATTTACAGGATCTTATGACATGAAGTTTTATCCTGATAACAGTGACGATCATTTTTTCTCCGGTGGTTTAGTTTTTAATTATGACAGACAGGGTTTGTCAAAACTAAGTACTTCAAATCTAAATATTTCAGGCAGTTATACTAGAGTACTCAATTCTAACAATTTATTTACTATCGGTGTAGCTCTTGGTTATGCCACAAGAGGTTTTAATGCAGATGATTTAACATGGGACAGACAATGGAATGGTGTGGCACTAGATAGAGGATTGTCTGCAGGTGAGGTCAACTTAACAGCAGATCGGGTCTCTTTCTTCGAAAATGCTATAGGAGCGAACTATAGATGGCAAAAAAGCAGCAGGACACATATAGATATAGGAGCAAGTATTTTTCATCTAATAGAACCAAAAGTTTCTTTTTTTGGTAGTGATGGAATAACACTTGAAAAAAGAGTGACACTGAATGGAATTGGAAGCTTTCAAATGGGAGAATCATTGGATATTCAGATTCATGGACTGGCTCAATTTCAAGGGGGTCCATCAGAGTATATTATAGGAGCTTTAGGGAAGTTTTATTTAGATAATACACCAGGGTCTGAATGGCAATTGCATGCAGGGCTTGGATTTAGAACCAAAAAAGCAATATTCCCCACTGTTGCTCTCCAACATAAAAATTTATACGTTTCTGCCAGTTATGACATTGGACTTTCCGAGTTTAATGAAGATCATTCAGGTGGAGGCATTGAAATACATTTTAGGTATATCTGGGCAGATCCCCCATCACCTAAGAAGGTAAAAGTATGTCCTATATTCTAAAGAAATAATCAAGATGAGGCGAGTATATATATTATTTGTTTTCTTAATTGGCTCACAACTGTCTTTTGGTCAGAGCTATAGTTATGGCCAGTACATTGAGGCTGCCGAGAAAGCGATGCTCAATAAAGACTATTACACTGCTCTCAGTCACTATAATAGTGCTGTTGGTTTTGGTAAAAGTGACATCGGTACCATGTATAAAGCGGCAGAAGCTGCTAGAATGTTTAATGCATTCAATATGGCAACTGAGAGATATCAAGGAGTGTTAGACAGCGAGTCGAATGGAGAATTCCCCTTGGCGTCTTTTTGGCTCGGAGATGTAAAGCAGAAAATGGGAAATTATGAAGAGGCCATCACCTCTTATGATATGTATTTATCAGAACACGACGGTGATGACGCTTATTTTACTCAAAAAGCACAAAAGGAAAAAAAGGCATGTGAGTGGGCTCAAAGTGTAGTAGCAGCACCGGACGAAAATATTACTATAGAACATTTAGGAGAAGGTGTAAATACCATATATTCAGATTTTGCACCTGTAGAAGTAAATGATAAACTTGTATTTTCTTCACTTCGTTTTAATCATACGGAAGTAGATAATTTACCAGCTAGTCAATATTCCAAAATATTGACAATTGATGGAGTGAATGCTATAAATTATAATGAAAATATTAATATTGAGAATGCTTTGATTGCCCATTCGGCATTTAATATTAATAAGTCAAGACTTTTTTATACAGTATGTGAATATATTAATGTCAGTGATGTTAGATGTGACCTATATTATCGACCTGTTTTAGGGGACGGAACTCTTGGTGATGCAATAAAACTTCCTGAATCAGTAAATAAAAGTACAGCTACCAATACTCAACCTTCTATTGGATTCAATGAGAAAATGGGAAAAGAAGTACTATACTTTGTTTCCGATAGAGATGGTGGCGAAGGAGGTATGGATATCTATTCTACTACATTGGATGGAGGAGATACATTTGGGTCTGTTGTGAATGTAGGGAGTGTGAATACAGCAGGTAATGATATTACCCCATATTTTCATAACTCTTCTCAAGTACTTTATTTTAGTTCGGATGGTTATCAAAACATAGGTGGATACGATATATTCCGAATTGCATTAGATGATGGTACATTTGGATCAGCAGAACATTTGGGTTATCCAATAAATTCAAGTTATGATGACCTTTATTATAGCTTACGAGAGGATTCAAAATTTGCGCATTTCTCATCTAATAGAATGGGAGCAATGTACTTGGAAGAATCCGAAGATTACTGTTGTGTCAGTTGTTATGATATATTTAAAGCAGATATTGGTGATATTAAGTTGGATTTAAATGCACTCACTTTTGATGAAGAAACAAAGGCATCTTTGCAAGGTGCAACCGTGAGGTTAATCAATGTTGCTACTGGTGAAGAAGTTGGCCTAATTACCAACCTCCAAGCCAATGACCATATGTTCGATTTGGAGAAAGGCATTGAATATAAAATCATAGTAGATCATCCGGATTATCTGCCGGCAGACCCTATCTATTTGAGCACAATGAGATCATTTAGATCGGAATCATTTGTTAGGAAAATATATCTAGAAAAAGCACCCAATCCATATCGTTTTCAAGTGTTGACTTTTCATCAATTGTCAAGAGCTGCTCTTTATGGAACCACCGTTACGTTGACAGACTTGACTGATAATAGCATTCAGAATGTCATTCTTACAGGTTCAGGTACTAATGAATTTAATTTTGAAATTATAAAAGGACATTCTTATAGAATTACAGGGTCTAAAACTGGATTCTATGATGCATCTTCCTCCTTCGTTGCAAACTATGCTGACGGACAATTCTTATTGATAAAGAGATTGTATTTACAAACGAAAATTATTACAGACTACTTGCCACTTACTCTTTATTTTGATAATGATATTCCAGACTTGAGAAGTACTAGGACTACTACCAATAAAACTTACAGTCAAACTTATCATAACTACATAGTTAGAAAAGAAGAATTTAAAAATAAATATGCAGAATCTATAGAACAACCTTTAGGCTCAGAAGCAAGAAACGCTGTTGAACACTTCTTTGAAGATATCACAAGATCTGGTAGATATAGGAACGGTGTAAGGGAAGGTCATAGAAGACTTCAACAATTTTTAGGCACAGTACTCAATGAGTTATCAGCGGGAAAAGAGTTTACTATATCAATAAGAGGATATGCAAGCCCCAGAGCTGCTACTAAATACAATGCCGCTCTATCTCAAAGAAGGGTGGAATCACTTAAGAATGAATTTAGAACATATAGTGGTGGTGTACTCGCATCATATCTAGATAATGGAAAACTTATTATTGAAGAATTGGCATATGGAGAAACGACTTCTGCTGCTAATATTAGCGATAGACTTTACGATTTAAGAAATTCAGTGTACAGTCCAGAGGCATCTCAGGAAAGAAGAGTTGAAATTGAAAGAATATCAGTAAAGTGAGTTGGACTGAGTTACAATTATCGAATCTTCACCAATGAAAAAAGAAATGAAAAGCGTAATGAATAAATATTTTTTCATATTGATCATGGCAATAATGGCATTCATGCCTGCCACGATGAATGCGACTCATATAGTGGGTGGTGATATGTCTTATAAATGTTTGGGTAATGACTTTTATGAGGTTACACTCACATTAAGAAGAGATTGTATCAACGGTGCAGAAGATGCTCCATTTGACGAACAAGCAGCTGTAGGTATATTTGACAAGACAGGGAGGAAGTTGGATTTTGTTGGGCGTCTTGGTATTCTTTATATGCCATTTTCAGGAGCTGATACAATAAGAAACAATGTGCCAGATTGTGCATTAGAAGGAGGTGAAGTCTGTGTACATGAGTCCGTATATACGGCTCAAATATTTCTACCTTTTAGAGAGCAAGGTTATGTGTTGACCTATCAAAGATGTTGTAGAAATGGAACATTAAATAATATAATTGATCCTCTTGAGACAGGAGCTACTCGTACAGTATGCATTTCAAGGGAATCCCAATTAGCGTGTAATAGTGGCCCTGCTTTTGGCGAATACCCTGATATAATTGCGTGTGTAAATGATGATATTTCTTTTGATGCTTCAGCCACTGATCCTGACGGAGATGTGTTGGTTTATAAATTAGCTACCCCATATACAGGAGCTTCAATTGATTATCCTAAACCACAACCTCCTTGGAATCCTCCTTATAACTCTTTTGTCGAGTATGCCGAAGGTTTTTCTGAGGATAATATGTTGGGCAGCGGAACTCCTTTAGCTATTGATGAAAATACAGGTTTGATTACAGGTACTCCTGGTGTCGTTGGTCAGTATCTCGTTGGTATTATCGTAGAGGAGTGGAAAAATGGTGAAATAATAGGTGAGACCAGAAGAGATTTTGAATATAACGTGAGAGTATGTAGATCTTTCCCAGAAATAGCATTCGATGCACCAGATAATTGTGCAGGACTCACTGTAGATATAACAAATAATACTATAGGAGCCGTGTCTTATTTATGGAATTTTAATTATCCGAGCACTGATCCCGCTTTCATGAGTACAGATGAAAATCCGGGGTCATTCACATATTCAGCACCTGGTATATACAATATTAGATTGGAGGCCACTGATGATGGGGGAGATTGTGTTGTTGATTTAATAAAAGAAGTAAGAGCTTTTAATTCTCAAATGGCGTCATCATTTACAGCGAGCAATGGATGTTGTCTGGATGGAAAAACTGAGCTTTCTTTAGTCTCAACATCAGAAGAACCCAGTTCAGATTTTGCTATTGCATCATATGACTATACGGTTACCATCAATGGAGAAATGCCATTTACTTTATCTGGAGCAAATAGAACCCTTACAGTAAGTTGTTCAGATGAAGTTATTGTAACTTTAGTGACTACGTCAACTTCTGGATGTACTGCTTCAGTAACAGAAACGATAACCATAGATCAAGATTTTGGAGGAAAAGAGGGAAATATATGCATGAAAGAAATTACCATTTGCATAGGAAATACTGGTACAATAGGCCCATTAAGTGATGCGAGAACATATGAATGGACTCCAGAAGGAGTTGATTTGACTGATCCTCTTAACCCCATTTTTACACCTTCTGAAACAACAGTTTACACGGTAGTTGCTACCGATGCCAATGGTGCAAGGAGTACAGGTACGGTCACGGTAAATGTTATTCAATCTTTTGACCTCACCATACAAGAAGTTTCAGATGTAGAATGTCTTTCTCAAGTCTCTTTCACAGCTTTAGCTAACAGAGATGATTTGACATATCAATGGGCTGCAACCAATGATTTTGTTAATATTTTAGCCACGGGTAACCCGGCTACTATTGACATGAGATCAGGTACTAATAGCATATATGTAAAGGCTACTTCACCAGAAGGATGCGAAGAAGTTGACTTATTGGAATTAGAATCTTCCATATTATCTCTAAAAACTAATGTTAGTGAATATAATGCTTGCTCGGATGAGTTTTCAGTAGTAACTATAGAAAATTTGTCTCCTGATCAAAATGTATCAATAGTATGGGAAGGATCTGATAATATTGTTTCTGAAGACTTAACATCTCCATCTATTAATGTTGCCGCTGTAGGATCAGAAAAAGTAATAAGCCTATCATATACGGCTACTAACGATGCAGGATGTGAATTTGAAGGTACAGTGGATATTCCAGTTATGCGATCAATATCAGCTAGTATCACTGGTGTTACAATATCATGTGATGGAAATTTTAATTTATTGGCAAATTCAAATGCGCCAAATGCTACTTTTGAATGGTCGTTAAATTCTGATTTTTCCGTAATTTCGGGTTCTGGACCGAACTTTCCGATTACATTGACTGAAGGAACAACCTTGTATATGAGAGCTTCTGTTGATCAAGTATGTGTATCTGAAATCGTATCAGCACCATTATCTTTAGGCACCTTTGAGGTAGATTTTGACAAATTACCGGCTGAAATATGTGTAGGTGATGAAGTATTAATTAATGGAACAAGTAGTGACCCTACAGTAAGTATAGAATATGGCCCATCAGATAATATTATAAGTACTCCTAGTTCGACTTCTGTGGTCATTGGAGTAATTTCAGGCCAGAGTGAAGTTGAAATTCCTTATATAGCGACCAATTCAGTAGGTTGTGAAGTAACAGGGTCATTGAGAATAGATGTGGGGACTACAGAGCAACCAATTATTACATTTGTAGTGGATTGTTCTACAGGAGATGTGATGTTTACATCAGGCAAGCCTGACGGTACTTTGACTTGGGATTTTGGTGATGGTAATTCGTCTACTGATGGAAATCCAACAAATAGATATGCAAGTGGCGGAACATATACTGTAACTTTAGCAAGTAATGCAACGACGTGTAAATTTGAAACTATTTCTGATGAAATAATTGTTCCAGAACTGTTCTCCTTAGAGCCAAATGGCGATACAGATGTGAAGTATTGTGGTGAAGATCCAGTAACATTGAGTGTTACTACTACTGGTGATGTTGCCATTGCATGGCAAGATGGAGAAGGTAACTTTTTAGGAGAAGGGAATGAAATTACATTAAATCCGAATGGTATAATAAATACAGTAAAGGCGATTGCCACATCGTCTGATCCAGCTTGTGGAATGTCAATGATAGAATATACTTTATCACAATATAATTTTGATCTTACTAGAGGTGATGTTCCTGATGTAATTTGTCCTGGGGATAACTTTGAATTGAGTGTTGTGGATAATACCAATTCTGATTTAACCTATGAATGGATGCCAGCTTCAGTTGTTGTAAATGGTGGTGATACTCCAAATGCGACCATATCCTTGGATACTGATACTGATGTAGTAGTAAGAATTACAAGTGCAGAATTTATGTGTAGCACAGAAGAAATATTTTCGATTGACCTACCAGAATTGGAATTGACTGCCAGTGCAGACCCTGATCCGAATATATTCTTATGTGATGAGGTTGTAATATTTGCTGACCCAGATGATTACTCTTCTTATGAATGGAGTAATGGTGTTACTGGTACTACTCAAAGTGTAATTCCTACTGAAACGACAACTTACACGGTTACAGCAACCGATGCAAACGGATGCACCATAACAAGCAGTGTCACTATTAATGTAGAAATACCTCCATGCAATGTTGATGGAATATTTGTACCTAGTGCATTTTCTCCTAACAGTGATGGTAGTAATGACCTTCTTCTAGTAAGAAGCAATGCTGTGAAAGAAATGGATTTTTATATTGTGGATAGATGGGGAAATGAAGTATTCAGAACAGATAATCAAAGAGTAGGCTGGAATGGCCAGTTTGGAAATGATGGTAGAGAATTATCACCTGATGTGTATGCATGGTGCCTTGCAGGACGTTGTTCTGACGGTAATAACTTCCATATGGTAGGTAATGTTACTTTACTTAGATAGAATAGCCGTAAAAAAGTATAGAAAAGATGGGTTTCCTTAGTGATTTTGGAAGCCCTTTTTTTTTTGTAGAATTCAAACGTATCTAAAGGGTTGTATACTCGATGTAAAAAGTACATTTATTAATCTAAATACGCCCCCTGGGCAAAAGTAGACATGCTATTTGTACCTTAGTAGCATTCTGAAATTCTCACTTTAGATTGGAAAGTAGGCGGTAAAGGGAATGTACCGCCTAATCAGAACTTGATTAAGTGGTGTTTTCCTAACACCCTTTACATTTTAGATGCTCCTAAATGCCTAAACTGAGCTAAGCGGCGGCTTTTTTACAATGTTGTTCTACCCCAATCCCAATGACCGCTCAATGCTACACATCTTAAATTAAGCATGTTTTTGGCTCCTTTCAGTGACCATCTCTGTCCTGATAATTTCATTCTTCTTTGTATGACGGTTTTATGGGCAAATTCGATTGCTCCCGATCCAATCATATAGCCTTGTAAGATATATGTAGGATATTGCATTCTGTACTCGTTGTCTTTTAAATATCTCTCTAATATCTTCTTAGATGCCTTTTGATTTTCATTTGTGGT
>JAZGFD010000129.1:0-7644 GCA_036479115.1 Saprospiraceae bacterium
TCAATGCTGTTTTGTTTTGTTTTTCGACTCCAAGATAGCTGTCGAGTCCAGAAATGGACTCGGTTTTTATTTATTTATTCGGACACCATTAGTTTTTAACAAAAATTGACTGCTGCTGAGTAGTTACGAATTACCTAGTGCTCTGTCAAGTGTTAAATGAGGGGTGATTCGGAACTTTTTAAATCCTTTCCTGCGTTGGGAAATTACTCCCTTCGGCTAGGCTAAGGACAAGAATTTAGCTCTCTAAAACCGTAAAATTTTGCCTTGACTAGAATCAAAAATTTCACCAATCCCAACCTATCATATATCACTTGACACAGCACTAATTGGTTTAGAAAAACTATTCTGCGGTACTTTTCCAACATAACCATCAAAAATATTTTCAATATTCTCTAAATCTTTGGCAGTGTCATCAGTAGGAAAAAATAATTCCTTCATAATCATCTTTTTGTCTTTAAAATTAAAAATCACAGGCAAGATGGGTACCTCAGCACCTTTTGCGATATAATAATACCCACTTTTGAATTTATTAACTTTCTTACGTGTGCCTTCTGGTGTAATAAGAACGCGATGATTTTTTCTATTTTTAAAATCTTTTACTACTTCTGATACGAAATTCGTTTTTCCTGATCTTTTAATTGGAAGAGCATTTAAAAATTTTAAAATTATGCTAATGGGAGGGAAAAACATTTCATCCTTGACATAAAAGTATATGTCCATTTTTTTCCACCATTTCATGCATATCCCAATAGGTACATCCCACATAGAAGTATGAGGCGCCACTATAAGAACATAGCTTTTATCATTGCCCGGATAATCACCTACTAATTCCCAACCGGCAAGATGAAACAAAATTTTTCCAATGAGTGAAAGCATATATAAAGCTTTTTTAAGGTAAAAATAATTTCTTAAGTGGCAAACACAAATTTTGACTCAAATTCTAAGTAAAATCTTGCCTTTATTTATAGATTAATAAGTTTGTAGTTAAACATTTCGAATATATTTTCTGATCCTATTTAAACCTTAGTATAAAATATATAGTCTAAATAACTGTCATGACAACACAACGTGAAAATCAAATCAAAAGATAACACTGATAATACTAACGACAAAGAGATTCTGAGAATAATCAGAATGGAGGGCGATATGAACAAAGGAATGAAACTCCTCATTATTACCCATCAATCATCTCTATATCAGCACATCAGAAGGATGGTGAGTAATCATGCTGATGCTGATGATGTGATGCAAAATGTATTGGTAAAAGTTTATAGAGCAATCGAAAAATTTGAAAGCAAATCCAAATTGTCTACATGGCTTTATCGTATTGCTACTAATGAGACATTAACTTTCCTAAAAAAGGAAAAAGAAAGAATGAAGACTACTAGTAGAAATGACACACAATTAATAGAGCTGAAAGCAGACTCATACATAGAGGAAGGTCGGATCATTATGGTATTAGAAAAAGCCATCTCACTTTTACCAGAAAAACAAAAATTGGTCTTTAATATGAGATACTTTGATGAGATGAGCTATAACGAAATCAGCTCAGTATTACAACTTACTACAGGAGGCCTCAAAGCTTCTTTTCATCATGCCGTAAAAAAAATAGAAGCTTTCATAAAAGAAAATGAAATAGGATGAAGATCGAATTAAAAAAAGAAATTAGAGGAACCTGTTTGGAAAATATTGACAAAACCTTTTTTGAGTATAAAGTTCCCGAAGGCTATTTTGATAATCTCTCACAGAGGGCATTAGCCGAAGCAGAGAATCCAAGTAATGTGAATAAGGTCGTAAGGTTAATACGGTATTCTAGTTGGATGGGAATCACTGCTGCTGTCGTCTTTTTAATAGCAAGTCTTTGTTATTTCAATATTCAGATTTCAAGTGAAAACATTTTTGAAAACATAAGTGGGGAAGAGATAATGGAATATGCATCAATGGAAATAAGCCTAACGGATTTGGATATGGCCATGCTTCTAGAAGAAGAACTCTCAGGTTTTGTCAACATCTCTTCTGAGGCTATTGATCAATATATTGATGATCACACTGATTTGATTGAATTAGAAAAAATACTGGAGTTTCAAGAATGAAATTTAATACTCAATATTTTTTACCTCACGTAAGCTTATTAGACTAAAGTTATGACAACATAAAACGAGACTTTTTAACGAAAAGAAAGCACACCGCCTGAGTGGTTAAATTAAAAATTAAAAATTAAAAAAATGAATTACAAACAAATCCTTTACATCACATTGCTTGTACTAGTCGCCTTTCCTCTCAATGCTCAACGAGGACAAAGAGGAGAACGTCAAGCTCGAAATGAAAATCTAGAATCTTTGAAAGTAGGATTTATTACTAAAAAATTAAATCTAAGTCCTGATCAAGCGACTACTTTTTGGCCACTTTATAATGAGATGACTGAAAAAATTGATGAAAAGAAAAAACAATTAAAAGACAAGCCTAACAACTTTCAGAATATGAGTGAGGCAGATGCAAAGGCTCTCATTTTGAAAAGATTTGAGTATGAAGAGGAAGCATTGAGAATAAAAAGAGACTATTTTTTGAAACTAGCAGAAAAAATTGGTTCCCCAAAAGTAGTTAAACTTCGCATTACGGAAAATCAGTTTAAAAGAAAATTGTTAAAAGAGATGAGAAATCGTGAAGGGCAAAGAAAAAATAGGTGAAAACCCTAGATTATTAAAATTGAAATACAAAACCCAAAGAGGCAGAGCAATCTACATATTATATTTATTCTCAATTTGAGACTAATCTCAAATTTAGATTTTTTATATATATTTTTTTTTAATGTTTAAATTTCTGTTATACAATATATTATAAAGATTTAATATAATACTCGTAAGACTTTTTAAATTTTTTTTTTTTAAATGTAGGTTTGATAATTAATGGATTTGATTATATTCGCACCGTAATAGTTAATCCCTGAGAAGAGTATTATGACGGAAAGAACAAGGCTGTCCCCCTCCTTGCTCAATCTTATCACAGATTTTGAGCAAAGCCTAACTGACGGACGAATAGATACAGCATTAGACGAAAGTGCTTATCAGCAGATCGTAGAATATTATGAATCTGAAAAACGTCTTGATAGAGCCATAGAGGTTGTAGATAGAGCAATCAATCAGTTTCAATCAAACATTGGGTTTTACACCCAAAAGACGCACCTTTTAGTAAAATCTAGACGGTTTGATGATGCGCACAAAACTCTGGATAGAGCAGAAATGGAAGAACCATTTAATGTGAATCTTATCTTAATGAGAGCTAGAGTTTTAGCTGGTCAGGCTAATTTTGACCTCGCCTACGACATCATTGATGATGTAAAATCATATTCAGATAAAGATCATGAACTACTAGCTTTTCTTACAGAAGCAGAGATATCAGAGTTGAGTATGGATTATGAACTGATGTTTCAATCATTAAAAAGTGCTTTAATCATTGAGCCGGATAACCTCATAGGTCTTAATCTTATGACAAAGGCTGTGAAATTATCCAGAAAAAATCATGAGGAGAGTATTTTGATACATACACTCATAGTAGAAAATTATCCTTATTGTGCTCAAGCGTGGTATAATTTGGGTCATTCTTATGCATTGGTAAATGAATATGATAATGCAATAGAAGCATTGGAATTTGCCTTTTTAGTTAAAAGTGATTTTGAAGAAGCCTACATTGACTGTGCAGAATACTGCATGGAAAAAAAATATTTTCAAAGAGCTGAAATAATACTTAAAGAGGCATCAATAGAATTTCATGAAAACTATGATACGCTTTATAATCTTGCACTATGCCAATATCACATAGGGAAAATAGCAAAAGCGAAAAGAACACTTTTTGCAGCTATGGAGATGGAGCCATGTTGTGATGAATTATATTTTCTCAAAGCCAAATGTGATATTGAAGATGGCAATTGGGTAAGTGCTATAAATATGTTAGAGCAAGCTATTGACATTGACGATCAAATGGAAGAATATTATTTTTTCCTCGGCAAAGTTTATGAGGCAATCAATAAAACATCGAAAGCGAATGTATTCTTTAGAAAAGCTGCATTCCAAGGAGAGGTGGAGTCCTATTATTGGGAAGAATATGTTCTATTCCTCTTTAGAAAAAACAATTTGGAAATAGCCGAGAAATACATCAAAATATCTGCTGAGCATACTTATTCTACTCGAATAGAATATCTGAATGTAGCGAGTAAATATCTGAATAATGACAGAATCACTGCTATAGAGCTACTTACAGAATTACTACAAGAAGACTTTTTGAATAAAGAAATTCTGCTTAGAGTACATGAGTCAATTAGGAATGATAAAGAGATTCAGAGTATTATCAAATACTACGAAAAAGAATAAATTTAAAGACAATCCTCATTACAAAACTATAAAAAAGACCATTCTATTAAGGAGGGTTTTTTTTATTTAAGTATTTGTAACTACTGAAGTGATGTGTAATGGGAAAGAGTTTTTATTACTAAAATTGACCCTGCCTGAGTAGTTGCCCTTCACAGTAGTTGTTATTTCTGACTAAAAATATGTAGCTTATTTTAGGTAATGAAGTGAAATTTTTTGAGAATACTTTGTCTGTAGCGTGTTAATGGTGGTCTTTCTATCGCTCAATATGGTACAGGTTGGTGAAAATTTTAAGAGAATAATCTAAACACGATGCAATGTGTTCTTCAACATTGTAGTCGTGCGTTAAAAAAAAGATTATTTCTTATGTTTTGTTTGCTTAGCATTCGTGCTGTGTCAAGTGTTAAATGGGGGGTTGGGTTTGATGAATATTTTGAGGCTGAACAAGGCGGAAAACTTACGATTTTAGCGAGCTAAATGAGTGATTTTTCAATGATGTGCAGGCTTAAAAGATTCCAAATCACCCGTCATTTATAGCTTGACACAGCACTAGATGGGAAGCCCTTCACCGTTCTTGGAATAAATCCATATGCATAATAGAACAAATAAAATAAATCCAATAACGGCCGAAATAAAACACCCGCCTTTTCTACCGTAATTAATTTCTTCTGGTTGATTGTCTGACATCTGTAAATGATTGTTATATATTTTGATGCAAAGAAAAGCATTTAGAAAGAATATGCTCCTAAATTTTAATAGAAATAGATTCATTTTAATTAAAAAAAATCAGAACTTGCATTTTTAGGCAATAGTGCGCATATTGTAATAGTATAAACATTTAACTATCATATATTTGTATATTACGATAATTCGCAATATGTTTGTTTTAAAGTTGGTAATAATACATGTCATTCGACGAAAATGACAGAAAAATGTTCAGATTTGAATCATTTTTGAAAATAGAAAGCAACATTATTAACTTGGTTTATCTCCTCATTTCATAACCATCTCTTAGTATAGACTATTTTTATCGAACTATTGATTGGTGCCTCTTGTTATTATAGGATATCGATTTGAAGTTCATCTTATTCGACACAAAAACAGTAATTAGAGATGCTACGTCAAAGTTTAAGTCAAAAAATGACCCAAAAGCTGTCTCCTCAACAGATTCAGCTAATGAAACTTCTTCAGATTCCTACGGCCACTTTGGACCAAAGAATACAAGAAGAAATGGAAACCAACCCAGCCCTTGAAGAAGGTGAAATATATGAGGAAGTCTTTGATATTCAGGATGATGCTCACAATTTTGACAAAGATGGTAAAGAAGAGAAAAAAGAAGAAAACTTTGAGTTGGATGAATATCTCAATGATTACATTGAAGATGACCCTATCACCTATAAATTAAAAGGAGAGGCCTTTACTGAGACAGAAGATAAAGCCATACCTATAGCAATCAGGGCTACTTTTTATGACCATCTTATGCGACAGCTGGACATGATGCAATTTGCTCATGAAGACGAAGTGGCAATAGCGGAACAGATAGTAGGTAGTATTGATAGTGATGGATACTTAAGAAGAGAGTTAGCTGCAATAGCAGATGACCTCCTGTTTACACAAAATCTCGAAGTAAGTGAGAACCAAATAAAATCCATGCTATATGAAGTGCAGAAAATGGATCCTGTAGGAATAGGTGCAAGAGACTTACAAGAATGTTTGCTGTTACAACTTAATCAAAAACTCGAAAGTACCGCCGAGGGAGAAGGTAGGAAGGAAAAAGTATTAGCCAAAAGAATCTTGACCAATTATTTTGATGAATTTTCTAAAAAACATTATAACAAACTCCAAAAGTCACTCTTCATATCAGAATCACAACTAAAAGGTGCCATAGACCAGATACTAAAATTGAACCCAAAACCAGCAAGTTCTTTTAGTATAGATGGACACTCGTCAAAAGAGGTGAATCAATATATTATCCCTGATTTTATCATTAACAATAAAGAGGGCGAACTCGAACTGAGTCTAAACACTAAGAATGCACCGGATCTTCGTATTAGTGATCAGTTTATGGACATCCTTAAGACTTTTAAGGATACTACTAAAGGGAGAAAAAGTACTAAAAAAGAGAAAGAAGCTGTGTTGTTTGTAAAACAAAAAATAGACTCTGCCAAATGGTTTATTGATGCTATAAAGCAGCGCCAAGAAACCCTTTATAACACCATGTATACTATCATGCAATATCAGTTAGACTTTTTTAAAACAGGTGACGAAAGGAGGCTTAAGCCTATGATCCTTAAGGATATAGCTGACATTACTAGCCTTGACATATCAACTATATCAAGAGTGGCCAATAGCAAATTTGTACAAACAGAATTTGGAACAAAAAGGCTGAAAAATTTCTTTTCTGAGTCTCTTCAAACTAAGGATGGAAAGGAGGTATCCACTTTAGAAGTGAAAAATATCTTAAATGATATAGTTAAAGAAGAATCTAAAATTAAACCGCTCTCTGATGAACGACTAAAAGAGATACTTAGAGATAAAGGTTACAACATAGCGAGAAGGACAGTAGCTAAATACAGAGAACAACTTAATATACCTGTAGCTCGATTGAGAAAGGCACTGTAGGTTACAAATTAATTATAATTTTTGTAACCACTCAAGTGGTATCAATTTTGGCAAAAAAAGAACA
This sequence comes from Saprospiraceae bacterium, assembly GCA_036479115.1. Taxonomy (GTDB): domain Bacteria; phylum Bacteroidota; class Bacteroidia; order Chitinophagales; family Saprospiraceae; genus UBA7328. Next base: position 7,051 of record JAZGFD010000129.1, read on the forward strand.
CCTCCTGAGTAACCACTAATTTTTTAAAAAAAAGTTCATTTGAGGAGGATTGAAAGGGGTTTTATACATCAGGTCCAATCTTTTTCATCTGAATTACACATACCTTATCGGTATACATTTGATACACGTTTATTAATAAAATTCGTCAGTTTCTTTTCAGGCAATAGTGCTGTGTCAAGTAACAAATGAGGGGTGGTTTTGATTTTTTAACCCTTCCCTGCGTTGGGAAATCACTCCCTTGGGAGTGCGCCAAGAATGAAGTTTAGCGCACCTTAGAGGCAGTTGTTTTTTAACTGATTGAGGCTGAAAAATTGGAGTTATGCCGTAGCATAATGAAATATTTTCAAACGAAGAGCAGATGAAAAAGAACAAATATTAAGGTGTGCGATACTTTGTTCTTGGAGGACTAGGCTCAGTACATGTATTTAGCTCGCTAAAACCGTAGGTGCCACCCGCTTTCGCGATTCATTCACTTGAAGGTTACCACCTTCACCTCTCGGAATCATTCATTCATGCCTTGACCAGAACTAAAACCTTCATCAAAATTACCCGTCAATTTATCCTTGACAGAGCACTAGAATGGAATATCATCAT
>JAZGFD010000130.1:0-2420 GCA_036479115.1 Saprospiraceae bacterium
CGCATAATTTGATCCTGAACGAGGCAAAAAACGCAGTCATAGCAGTAGATATGGCGAGTATTTTTAACAAAGAGCAGGTTCAAAAGATGCCAAAGTTACCCGTCAATTTATCCTTGACAGAGCACTAGATATAGTCTACACTCTTTTTATCACTATGGCACTTGCACCACCACCGCCATTACACAATGTAGCACACCCTATTTCTTGATCTCGTTGGGCTAGTGCATGAATTAATGTAGTAGTTATTCTCGCTCCACTGCATCCTAACGGGTGACCTAAAGCCACAGCACCTCCATGTATGTTTATTTTGTCCTGATCTACATCTAGTTCTGCACTAAAGGCTAAGGCCACTGCGGCGAAAGCTTCGTTGACCTCAAAGAGATTTACATCTCCTAAATTCAGTTTGGCTCTTTTTAAAGCTTTTGGAGCAGCTAATGTAGGGGCAGTAGTAAACCATAAAGGTTCTTGAGCTGAATCTGCGTAAGAAATAATTTCAGCTATTGGCGTTAAGCCATTTTTATTTACTGCTTCTTCACTAGCTAGGATTATTGCTGATGCTCCATCATTGAGTGTAGACGCATTGGCTGCAGTAACTGTTCCTGTTTTTGAGAATGCAGGTTTCAGCAATGGTATTTTATCAAATTTTACAATCTTATATTCTTCATCATCAGCCATTATTATAGCATCTCCTTTTCTTTGAGGAATATCTATTGTTACTATTTCATCTTTAAAAAAACCACTTTCTGTAGCATGGGCAGCTCTTTTATAAGACCTTATGGCATACGCATCCTGATCTTCTCTACTAAAACCATATTTCTCAGCAGTAGCATCACCACTTTTTCCCATTGCTTGATGATCATAAGCATCGACAAGGCCATCTTTTTGTAGTCCGTCTATCATTTCACTTCCTCCAAACTTATTACCCCATCGCATCTTTGGCACGTAATAAGGGATGTTGCTCATGCTTTCCATTCCTCCTGCTACAATAATATCAGCTTGGCCTAAAGAAATGCTTTGAGCTCCAAACATGATCGCTTTCATTCCAGAAGAGCAGACTTTATTTACAGTAGTACAAGGCACTGAAAAAGGAATATCTGCTCCCAAAGCAGCTTGGCGTGCAGGGGCTTGACCTAGATTGGCAGAACAAACATTGCCGAAAAATACTTCGTCAATGTAATTTGTATCTAAATTAGCCGCAGAGATCGCCCCTTTTATTGCTTTAGACCCTAAGGTAGTAGCAGAAAGAGATGCCAATTTTCCTCCAAAACTACCTATTGGTGTTCTTTTTGCACTGACGATGTATACTTTGTTCATTCTTAATATTTTATGATAATTTTAAGTAATAATTTTATTCCTCTTTAGAATCATAGAGAAACAAAAGTCGTCATATTTGAAGAGATATAATAAAATAAAAAGCAATGACTAAATTTACTATCTTCTTTATTAATCTTTTATTATTAGCATCATTGAATTCTGATGCTCAACTTTTTCAAGATGATAATAACATCCTTTTTATGCAAGCCAATGTGCTGTATAACACGGATAGGTATGATGAGGCTGTGAGAATGTATAACCGAATAATAAGAGATGATCCCAATTTTTCTAGAGCAATATTTATGAGAGGGAAGGCAAAATTTGCCTTGGGTGCTTTCAAAGGAACAAAAAATGATATGTTGGAATACATAGATCAGAGGGGTATCAATCAAGATGTAATAGAGATTATGGCCAATACTGAACTCAAATTGAACAACGATAGAAATGCCTTGTCATACTTAGAAATCCTCATCAAAATGGAGCCTTATGAAGGCAAACACCTTGCTAAAGCAGCACAATTATCTTTTGATAATAATGATAGAAATAGGGCCTGTGAATATTGGATACAATCGGCAAAATTAGGCGATTCAGGAGGGACAAAAAAGGCTGCTCTCCATTGTGCTTATGACCTCTCCATTCACTTGCCGGAGAAACCACATTTACCAAAGAAAAAAGATGATGAAATTTTGAAAAAGGACGACGCCTTGGTATTGGAAAATCCAAATGATGTTAAGCATGATAGCGCTATTGTGGTTAATATTCCTGAAGTTATAGACGTGTCTGTTAAAACCACCACGCCATATATCGATATGGATGCCAGCCAAGATGTTGAAATAGATGATGAATTGACATTGACATTAAATAGTGGGCTAGGTACTCGAAAAATAGATGATTTACCCAATATTCTAATGCTCTCTGATAAATCAGGGAGAGTGGTACTTGACCTTTGTGTGGATGGAGGAGGAAAGGTGTATTCTGTACAGCTCAATTCAAAATTGACTACCATTTTTAGAAGTAGTTTAAGTTCTTTGGCTATGAGGAAAGCGAAGCAAATATTATTCATGCCTTCTCTAGTCGAAAATCAGTGCGGTTTGTTGCTTTTTAAT